>NZ_DBOLZL010000019.1:0-36293 GCF_059913585.1 Fervidobacterium sp. | reverse complement strand
AGAAGTCAAATATCAGAAAAACATCAGTAAATCAGATTATCTAGGAATGAAGAAAGTCTTTGGTAAAGGTATTATTGTTACACAAGAAACATCATTCAAAGATGAAGGTATTATCGGGATTCCTGCATGGTTGTTCTTTGGATTGGTAGGGTAGGAAATGTAAGGAAAGTTTTTTGCAACATCTGGAAGACGCATACTCAATCGATTCCGTTTCTCTTCGTGATTTATACAGTTCTTCTATTAAATATGACCGAAAAAAATGAACAACGAGGGGACGTCTTCTCCCCTCTTTTTTGGTTATAATTCACTACTTGTCTTGAATTATCAAAACCCGTATCACGCCCATCTCATTCAGTTTTTTGGCAATTTCTTCGTCAAAGGTAACGTGGGTTGTGCATATATCAACTTCCTTAAGTTCTTCATCTAATTTCTCTATCAGCTTTGCATTTTTATCGTATGTCAGAACAAATTCTGCATCATTCTTGGATATTCTGATTATCATTGGTTTTCCTCTGTAATTATCCAAATCTTTACTCAAGTCTTGTGAATTTTCATCGTATCCTTCATCGATAATTCTAACTTTTGTTTTTAATAGCTTTAAATACTCACTCGTAGGAGAATATCCAATTTGTGTATGTATTACGTTATCATCCTTCATGAACACAAATGTTGGGACTGCTGGCACTTTGAACAATTTGAAAAGCTCGTTGTTTGTGTATACTTTCCCCTTGAACATATTATAACTTGTACCACCGAGTATTCTAACAAAGATAAAATTAGCCCTCAAAAAGTCTTGGACTGCTTGGTTGTTGAGCACGTCATTTTCAAACTTTTTACACCAACTGCATCCTGCAGAACCAAAGTAGATGAGAAGTGTTTTCCCTTCAATAATAGATAGAGTGTGAGCTAATCCAAGCTCTTTGAATACATGTGGATAATTAATCGCAGCAAACAAAAGAGTTGAGAAAATAAGAGCCGATAAGAGAAGTATCCGCAGTGTTTTTGCCATACGCTTATCCCCCCCCTTGATAAACAAGATGATACAAAAAATTTTATCATATTTACACAAAGTAGATACATCTTTCTGGGTGATATTGTGGAAAGAAGTTTGCAAAAACTCAAAACTGAATTCAAAATTCTTGTGGAAAGATTTATTGAACATTGCAAAGCTGCAGGCATTGAAGTGTTGATTTACAACACATACAGAAGGAAAGAAGAACAATATGCACTTTACTTACAAGGAAGAGCTCCACTTGAAGTTGTCAACAATGCAAGAAAAAAAGCAGGAATGCCACCGATAAGTGAGAAGGAAAACAAGATAGTTACCATGCTCAAAGATTCACCACATTGCCATGGACTGGCTGTTGATTTTGTGCCATTGATAGATGGGAAGGCGGTATGGAATAATTCTGCGCTATGGAACAAATGTGGAAAGATAGCTGAAAGTTTAGGGTTAGAATGGGGAGGAAGTTGGAAAGATTTCCCAGATTATCCACATTTGCAGATGAAAAATTGGAGAAGGTACGTAAAATAAATGTCCAAAAAAAGCCCATCCTTTAGGATGGGCTTTTGAACATTTTAGTAGGTCTAGATTTTGAACTTTCTAACAAATTCGTTGAGTTCATTTACTGTTGAAGTTAATTCATCTGCAAAGTTCTTTACTTGGTGAACTTGTTCTGTTTGGCTTGCAATTTGCTCGGCCATCTCGACGATATCTTGTTCGACTTCTTGTATATTTTTTGTTATCTTATCAATCGCAGCACTAACTTCCTCGGTTGCTCCACTTTGCTCTTCTGCAGTTGCAGCAAGGTCTGTTGTCATCTTAGAAACTTCTTCTATCTTTTCAATAAGCAATTCCAAACTGGACTTTGCTTCTCTTACAGTGTCCACATAACCAGAAACCTTCTGATTTACTGCTGAAGTTACTTTTTCAACCTTTTGTGCTTGTTCTCCTATCTTTCCAAGGATTTCTCCTATTTTCTTAGTAGCTTGTCTACTTTCCTCTGCGAGCTTTCTAATTTCGTCAGCAACAACTGCAAATCCTCTACCAGCTTCACCTGCTCTTGCTGCTTCAATTGCTGCGTTAAGTGCAAGTAAGTTCGTTTGTTCGGCTATCGAATTTATCGTTTGCACAATTTCGCCTATTTGATTTGAGAACTTCGTTAGTTCGACTATTGCAGCGAGAGATTCACTCATACCACTTCGAATTTCCGATACTGACAATTCGACTTCACTCATTCTCTTAGACACTGTACTCACGTTTTCCTTCATGACTTCTGCGCTGTGAGATAAGTTTTCGGAATATTTTGCAATATTTTGCGCTCCTGCTGCGATTTCTTCCATTCCGCTATTCCCTTCTTCTGTTGCTGCGGCAATATCCTGGACTTCCAAAGAAGTTTTTTGAACAGTATTTTTTGAGACTTCTGCAGCTTCAGAAGAATTCCTTGCAAGGTCTTCAAGCATAAATGAAACGGAAGAAACTTGAGCTCCGAGCTTGATGATTTCACCAACAGTTTGTTTGAAACTCTCGGTTAATGTTTTGAATGCTATTCCGAGTTTTCCAAGTTCGTCGGTACCGAGATATTTGTCGGAGAATTCAATTGTTAAATCATTTTCAGCAACCTTTTGAGCAATCTGAACAATATAATCTACACGTCTGATAATGCTCTTAGTAATGAACACGGCAAGGAAAATAGATATTACTGCAATGACAATACTTGTTGCCAAACCTGAAATAATCATTTGATTACTTACTTCCATTATTTCCTTATATGGTGCTATACCTATTAAGGTCATTGGTGTATTATTAAGTCTGTTGAAAATGGCAAATTTCTTCCCGTTGAATGTATAGGTTATTGTTCCTTCGGATGCTGAGGTAATTGCTTTTGCAAGAGGCTTTGTACCCTCTTCTTTTGTAAGGTCGAGTTTGCCAACGAATTCTGCTTTGGGGTGAGCTATTGTCACAGTTCCGTAAGTTAATGCCAAATAGCCCGTTTTCCCGATTTTCTTTTGGATAACTATTTTTTGAATTTCATCGAGTTTTAGCAATCCGACAAGAATTCCTATGACGTTTTCTCCAAAATCAAGCAATGGGGCGGCAACCAGCATAAAAATCTTGCCATTATATTCATATGGTGCATACAGTTCGTTTTCCTTTGCTCCGCTTAACACGGGTTCTGTTAATTCCTTAGGAAGTGATACATTCACCAAACCATCTTTTGAAAACGTCTTTGAATTGGGTAAAACGATGAAAACCTCTTCATATCCAGAACCTTTGAGTCTTTCACTTGCATTTCTTATTCCAAATGAGATTTGTGAAAATCCTTCTTCGCTTGATAAGTCCATTAAATACGAAGACAGAGCCCCACTTGCTGCAAAATCTACAAGAGGGTTCGTCAACTGTTCAATTTTGTTTTCAAGTTCTCGGATTGTAGCGTCTAATACAAGTGACTGAATTTGGTGGACTGCGTCTTTGAGTCGTTTTGTTGAAATGGCTAACGAGACCATGGTGCTAACAAATGTTGATAAAATCGCAATTAGGACAAGTGATAGAATGAGTTTCTTCCTTAAACTCACAAAACTCACCTCGCTGTGAAGATTATAAGACTGTTCACCGAGACACTAAGGTAGATTTAGCTACTATAGACATTGTTGTCTTAAGAATATTTGAAGAAAAGAACGAAACACAAACTTCTGACCATGACCTCACTGTAAATTTAATCAGAAAAAATCTAATTGTCAATCTATGTCGGTATAATTGTAACCAAAATTTAGCAGTAGTTCACTTTTATATAGAAACATTTGGAAATGCCTTTGAATTTAGCTTCTAATAACGTTATGGAAGAAAATACTTTACGATTTTTTTAGATGTGTTAATTCCATTATCCCTTTTTCAAAAGTGTTTTTTTGTGACAATAAAATACAGATATAACACAAATTGAGTTGACAGTGAGATAATATTGGATTGCTATTACTACATAAGAATTTCCAAAATTATAAATTTTTATGTGCTCTGGTTCGTTATGTGCAGTTGCTATTTTCAAAGCATTGCTGAAGATTTACCTTGGAAAATCACTTATAATTTAAAACCTACGGGAACAGTTTCTTAAAATGATGTTTCTAAGACGTATTATGATGAATGAAAATATCAAATCCATAAGTTTAAAAATCTTTGAATGACCATACACCGGAAATTCTGTAATCAGAAACGAGGTTGGATTCCTATGTGAATGTTCGGTAGAGCTTACACCTGACGAAGTAAAATACCGAATGATTTCATCGGATTATATTACTTCTTTATGAAACATATTTTTTTGGAGAAAGCATTATTATCACACAGAGTAACTAATTTAAGGAATAATAGGTATTCCACCATGATTACTTGTGATATTAGCTGGTTAGAACAAACTTTCAAATTTCTTCACCATGTTTTTCTAAAAAGAGCCCGTAAACAACACACCATATTTAAATACAAAAGTTGACCGTACACAAATTCTTTAATAACCTATAAATCAGGAACAAAATTGCCAACAACAAACTTTAGCACGTCCGAAGCGCGCAAAAGACATTTGTTCATTATTCAAAACATTTTCTACAAATCCGATTAAGCGTACAACTGAGTGAAAACCACAATTATATGGAAATAACTTTTCTCTAAACTTGCCTATAGAGTGGGAAAAATGGTAGAATATAAATAATCAAACACTGCACTTTTTTATACATTACATAACACAAAACGCCCGGCGAGTGGTAAATATAAACGCCATCACTATTAGAAATAATTTATTTATCACATCGGGGCGTCTTTGAAAACAAAATATGTGTTACACAAAATTGTTCATTCTTCACGTATTCATGCGGGTGAAAATTGAATTGTTCATGCTTTTAAAACACCCGATTTTCAAAAATCATTATTTCATGCGCTTTTTCGATTTTTAGACCAAATGCAAAATTACTTTCCCTACCTATTGTTACAACCATATTTCCAAGTGAAAAGCATGCGTAAAGCTAATATCTATGCTTACTTACTAAGGAACTTGTTGAATTACCCCCAGGGAATCAGCATGAATAAATGATTTAACACAAGTGTTAGGCACGCTAAAACATTTTTCAGAGCATCTAACTTCGGGGGTAGGGAAAATCGCCTTCCGGAACATATCTATTCATGCGCATCCTGGAAGGCTACTCTTAGGAAGGCACTACTCTCTGAAAGAGATGGAAACTTGTATGTATGAAATATCCATCAACTACCTTTAACATACTCTTAGGAAGGCACTACTCTCTGAAAGAGATGGAAACAGGTACGTTCCCTCGTATACCATATACTGATGTATGCCTTCTCCTTAGGAAGGCACTACTCTCTGAAAGAGATGGAAACCTCTGAACTAGCCAGAGCAGGAGCTTTGTTAACTCCTGCTCTTAGGAAGGAACTACTCTCTGAAAGAGGTGGAAACGGCTCGGGGAGTCCTGTTACCTCCCCAAAAATTGTTTCGTACTTAGGAAGGCACTACTCTCTGAAAGAGATGGATGAAAGAAAATGATAATTCCAGAGTAAATTCGAAATTTGTGCCCATGCATCGGTACAATTGGTATGCATGGGCATTTTTTTATTTTAAGCGTATCGGAAAGTTGACTTTTCTATTAAAAAAATGATAAGATAAAATTGTATGATAGCTGTGCAACTATAGAAAAATGCTCGAAAGTTATCTTTATTTCTGTTGGTTAATTTATTCGCTTGATTAACAATTTGTGAACAATTTTAGGAAGATAAGATTCAAAGATATTTTCATTGGAACTATTTTTTTCTTTTTGCAGAAGGATACTACCTTAAGAAAGTCAAAGACAGTTACTGGGCTGGTAAACCTGGGTTTATCAAGTAAAAGTGGATTATTTCCTAAGTATGGGGACTGAATGGCAAAAGTCTTCAAAATATTTTATATATGGTAAGTAAAGTAATTGGATTTAGACAAAAAAGTGTAAGGTTTCATCCTGGAAGTTTCCCGATTGCACCAGGGTTCTTTCGGAGGTGTGTATATGCCAAGTGGTAGGAAAAAATGCCCAGATTGTGGGGCGTTTTTAAAAGACTATTTAAAATATTGTCCGGAATGTGGGTATAGATTTGGTAAAAAGAGGTGCCCACGCTGTGGGAAGATTGTTCCAAACGGTGCGGATGAGTGTTGGGACTGCGGTTGGCTTTTTTATTGGGAAGGAAATCTTGAGGATAATTTTGATAATTACAATGATTACAATCATTACGATGATTTTGATGATTACAACTATTATCACCAAGGGCATTTTGGAAGGAAGGAATGTCCAAAATGTGGAGCGTTTATTAAAGATGATTTAGAATATTGTCCGGAATGTAGGTATAGATTTGGTAAAAAGAAATGTCCACGCTGCGGGAAGATTGTTCCAAACGATGCGGATGAGTGTTGGGACTGCGGTTGGCTTTTTTATTGGGAAGGAAATCTTGAGGATAATTACGATGATTATGACTACGACCCTGATTATGACGATGAAGACGACTATTACGAAGATTATGACTGGTAAAGGCATACTTCCATACCCTTTTTGTTTTAAGACTTTCTTTCGTGGTCGGGAGGTTCAGATATGTTTGAAGGTCTTTCAAACAATTGCCGAAACATTTATCAAAGCATCTGAGAATTACGAAAATGTTCGTGAGTTCTTAAAATTTATAAACAGTATAGATTCAAATTTCACGTCGGTGGAAGAAGATCTAAGGAAGGGTAAAGTTGTTCTTTCAACACTTCACCAAGCAAAGGGATTAGAGTGGAAAGTGGTGTTTTTGATAGGGATTGTTCCGGGCAGGTTTCCACATGTGAGAGCCCGTATGGATGAGGAAGAACGGTTGTTCTACGTTGGGGTTTCGAGAGCAAAAGAACAGTTGTACCTTATTCGCTCTCCAGGTTTCAAACCTGCTCAAAATAGAAAAGATTTTCTCGAAAAGGTAGGAGACAACCTTGTTCAAACATTGTTCCTTGATGAATTCATGGAAAAATATCTACCACAAAATAGTCAAAAAAACTTGTAAACTCAGTAACAAGTTCAAGTTCTTTTGGAATTTCATTGAAAGAATCATAATTTTTGTTATAATATGTAAATGTAACCCTTTTGTAGACAACCCATGGTATGTTCGAATAAACGCAAAAAGCCATCATCATGTGAGCTAATAAAAAATCTGAGAATTCTTAAGTTGTAATAATGTTATACAGTTGTTGAACTAAGAATCCAAACAAGAGGTTAGGCCACACAAACTGTATAAGACTCATAATTTGGAAAACGAAAACAGGAGATTGCCAATAATTTTCAGTGTGAGTTGAGCCTACAAGAGAATTCAAAAGATTTTGTTTATTTTTACCTTTGAAAAAAATTCAGTTTTCCCTACATTCATGGAATTTACACTGCAGGAATGGAAAGAAATTTTTCTTTTCGTAGAGAGAGAAACTTGAATCTTGATATCTAAAAACGTTTTTGAAAAATTGATGTGCTTGATCATTTATTTAACAAAACACTTTCAATACTTGCGGTTAACAATAAAAACGTTAAATGATGTGGTCTTATGGAAGATAAAAAACTATCCACTATCCAATGTTCATGAGGAAGTGCTAAGAATTACCTTGTATTATATTAAAGCACCTGAATAATGGCAGCAGGATTTATCTTGACACAGGGCAATAGACAGAAATGTTACTGTTATGGTAAAACTTTTTCAGTCAATCCAAAGAACGAAAGAGTTTTAGATAAATTAGCAAAGTCTATAGCAAGGATGGGAATGTATCATTAAGCTCTAACTTACTTTAATAAAGTTTCCTTGATAGATCCTAACCATCCAGATGCATGGTATAACAGAAAGGTTGTTTTTAGATTTTTTCGACCCCTTAGGAGAGCAAAACTGTTACAGAAAATATCGTGTATGTGAATAAAAAGAAAATGTGATTTATTCTGCTAAGATACATAAGATACATATTACAAGAGAGGTGAAGTGATTTGGAGAACAGTCGAAAGCTAAATGCTCCGTCCCTTCTTCTAAGCGATTTGATGAAACTTTCATTTGATCCAAAAAAATGTGAATATTATGAAGAAAGAGTTATTGATTCCTTGACTAAATCAAAGAGTGCTGAAGGGTCAACAACAAACGTAAGCAGTGAAAGCCTTGCCAATATTGAAAAACTTATTAAAAAGATGGCTTTAGTATCGGATGCAATAGTTCACGAGCTGACAGATAAGAGTAACATTGAAAATGAAATAGCAAGCTTGAAGCAAGAAGTGATGAAAAAAGAACAAACTGTCGAGCAGTTGGTAAATACTATGATAAGAATGTACAGCTATACTTGGGAGATTTTCAGGTTTGCCGAAAAGCATTCTCAAGACCTGTCGACATTAGTTGTGAAAATTCTCGACAAATTTGAACAAGAATTGAAGAAAATAGGCATTACCGTAGAAAATCCAAAAGGAAAGAAATACGATACGAGCCTTCATCAAATTGTTTCAACTCAGCAGGTAGAAGGTATGGAAGAAGAAACCATAATTGATGTTTTGAGTGTAGGGTTTATATACAACGGAAAAATATTAAGAAAGGCGCAAGTTGTAACAGTCTTAAACAACAAATAGTAGTAAATATTTTCAATAGTGCAGCTAACGATTAATGTTGGTAAATACAAAGTGTCAAACAACGCTATTAAATATTATTACCGTGAAATTTTGCAAAATTTCTTATCACATAAAAATCATTCTCGCATAGTTTATGAACACTAATTTTCCTACAACCTCGGTTCACACTTACAAAATCCAGGTTTTGGTTAATTCATGCTGAGACATTTTCTTCAGAGAAAGTTTTGAGGGAAGTCTCGCATTTAGAAAATAATGTTTTTTTTGGAGATTTTCAACAAGTTGATTTAACATTTTGAGCAAGGGGGAGGAGTTATGGCATATATAGGTATTGATCTTGGTACTTCAACAAGTGAAGTGGCATATTATAAGGATGGCACCGTACGCCTCATATGTATGGTTCCTTCGTACGTGGGAATTGACACTAATGGAGAATTTGTATTTGGGGAAGATGCTAAAAGTCAGTATATAGGAAGACCTAACCACACTGTGACGGAATTCAAAAGACTTATGGGAACTGGTGAAATGATTAGACTTGGAGACAAAAAGTTCAGACCTGAGGAAATTTCCGCTTTGCTTCTTGGGTATCTAAAAAGAATTGCTGAAGAGTATTTGAAAACACATGGTGAAGAAACGGTTGAAGAAGTCGTTATTACGGTTCCAGCAAACTTTGATGATAATCAAAGAAAAGCCACTATGATTGCAGCTCAGATGGCTGGTATAAAATGTGAGAGAATAATAAATGAACCTACGGCAGCAGCATTAGCCTTCGGAATAAAAAATTTGGATAAAGATATGAGAATTCTAGTGTTTGACTTTGGGGGCGGAACTCTCGATGTTACTGTGCTAAAAATGTTCGAGGGCATACTCGATGTCGAGACATCTTACGGAGACACGAGGCTTGGAGGAAAAGACTTTGATGAAAGGATGATGGAACTAATTATAAGAAAAACGAAGGAAAAATATGAGGTAAAACTTGATAGAAGTAACTTGGAAGTTTTAGCCAAGTTGAAATCAGCAGCAGAACAGGCAAAAATCGAACTTTCAAATACACTTAATAACCAAGTGGAGGTTAAAATAGAAAATGTCGTCGCTGATGGCAAATTATTGGATATAGAAGTGAACATTACAAAGGCTGAATTCAACACTGCGGTCAAAGACTTGGTCGAGCGAGCAGGATTTGTTATAGATAAAGCGTTAGAGGACAAAGGTTTGTCTTACAAAGATATTGATTATGTGTTGATGGTTGGAGGGACGAGTAATATTCCTTTTGTGAGAGATTATGTAGAAAGGAAACTTGGTAAGAAAATTTACATGGATAGGAATAATCTTGATCCTATATATGCTGTAGCTTTTGGGGCTGCCATACAAGCAGCTATAAAGGCAGGAAAAATTTCAGAGGAGAACGGAATTTTAATTACGGATGTGTGTCCATTTAATCTTGGAATTGAAGTAGCCGAAGAAGTAAACGGGGTCTTGATTCCGGGTATTTTTAGAAAGATGATAGAACGCAATTCAACGATACCGACAACGAAAGCCGATCTGTTTTACACAGTAAACGATTATCAGACAGAGGTTAATGTAAAGGTATATCAAACACTTGACAATGATTGTGTTTGGACAAAAGATGCAACGTTGATAGGCGAATTTGTTCTTGACAATATACCACCAAGGCCACGTGGACAGGTACCAATAAGAGTAGAATACAGTTACGATATCAATGGAAACCTGAGGGTAGTTGCGGAAATAATGAGTACAGGATATCGTCGTGAAATGGAAATAAAGCGAGTAGCTCATGTTGGGGATTCAACATATTCCGAAGAAGTTAGCAAAGCTCTAAACCAACTTGAAAAACGCTCTATTAACATGTACAAAGAGATGGAGTTGTACAAGAAATACAAAATGGTTATAGAAACAGCTGAAAGAAAGCTAGAAAATATTAAGAATGAAAACGGTAATGCTGAAAAAATAAGAAGACTCAAAAACCTTCTCGAGGAGATAAAACAGTGTATTGTTGAAAACAACAGCGAAAAAGCTGAAACAATAGAATCGGAAATCGTGGATCTACTCTTTATGATTGATTAAGGAGGGCAATAGATGCAACCAGCTTTCTATGAAATAATTGAAGAATTATTGGCACGAGAAGACTCTCCAGAAAATCTGAACTTAGTTGCATCCTTGCTCCTTTTTAACGAGCATTTTGAGGAAGCTTGCGCTGTTTTTAAGTACAATTACATAAAACATAACGATGAGAAAGCAAAGAGTTATGTCGAAAACTTTGAATTTGTCAATGAATACATAAATGATTTCAATAAGGCTTTAGAATCTGCAAAAAAGAAGAAATACAAGAAGGCTATTGAATTTATTAAACCGTACTATGAAAGAGAATTTATCACGATCAGTGGTCTCAAACTTTACGCTATTTGCTTAGCTAAACTGGGAAGGGATAAGGAATTAGAACTAGTCGTAAAACAGGCTCAGAGACTGGGATATAGTGATGAGTTTGATAAGATAATGCTATTAAGACGTATAGATTTTCAAAAAATGCTCAATGCAGCAGTATTGTTGGCACTCATTCCTATTTTAGTGTTAGGGGTATATTTTGCTAAAACAACGAACACAGAACCAAAGATTGTTTACAAGGAAGTGCCAAAGACGGAAATTGTATACCAGACAAAAACAGAATATGTTAAAGACTTGACTTTTGAAAAGACGAAGGAAGCGTTGGGCATAGAACTCGTTAGAAGTTTATACAAGGCTGGTTTAAAAGCCTATAAGAATAAAAAGTACGATAAGGCATACGAGTATTTAAGTATTGCCAACGAGATTAGTGCTGGTACTTATTTAGAGCGACATGTACTATATTTCTTGGCTAAAGCAGCAGAACATATTAATAAAGACGACGCCACAGATCGTTACAAAGAATTTATCTCCAAGTATGAAAAAGGTCCATATAGTGATGAAGCTTTGTATAGCCTCACTATGCTACTGTATGATAGTAGAAACATAGAGGAGGCTAAGAAGTATGCAAGCAGAATAGATCGTGAAAGCATCTTCTTCAATAGCAAGATAAGGGTGCTCTTGGAAGGGGGACAACGCTGAACATGGAAAATTACTATGATATTTTGCAAGTAGATAGGAATGCTAGCGAGGAAGAGATAAAAAAGGCATATGCTCGATTGCTAAGAAAACACAATCCTGAAAAGGATCCAGAGAACTTTAAAAAAATACGTGAAGCGTACGAGACGTTAAGTAACAAGGAAAGAAGAGCAAACTATGATTTTATGCTTGATTACGGCCAAGAATTTATGGATACTTTAAAGAAGGTAGACGAAGATATTTCTCAGAAAAGATATGAGGAGGCTGAAAAGAAACTGAAAAAACTTTTATCCATAAAGCAAGACTCGATAGATTTGTGGATAAAACTTTCAGAAGTTTCTGCTCTAAAAGGGAACAGAAGGCAGGCAATCGATATTTTGTCGAAAGCACTAAATGCAGTGGGAGAATCTTCTATTGTTTACCATTTGATTGGCCTAAACTATAGTCTTATGAATGATTTTTATAATGCAGAAAAATATCTGAAAAAGGCATTGGTGATAGAGAAGAATTTTTACACGTTTAGAGAATTATATTTCACATATTTCTTATCTGGGAGAGTTGTCGAAGCAGAGCAAGTGCTAAGGAAAATTTCAGAATTAGAGTTTGACGACCTTAGTTATGTTGATTACAAACTGCTAATAATAAGACATCACATACTTATGAGTGTTACGTTTGAAGAAGCAAAGAATAAGGTTTCATGGCACGTTGATGAATTAATAAGACTTGGAAAACAAAAAGAAGAGCTGATAGGTTACATCGTAAGTGGAGCTTTAGAGGATATAGAACTCTATCGCAGTTTGCAAATAGATGCTGGACTCTTTGGAATGTACTACTCGAGTAAAATTATTTATGAACTAACTGGTGACCCGAATGTAAAAAAGGCTTTTGAAGAGTTTGATGAATTTTTTGGTAAAGTTAAGAATATTGAACAACAGATAATACAGCTAGAGAAAGAAATAAATTCGTCTTTTAATATTACAGAGTGCGAAAATAAAGTGTCATGGCGTGTAAATGAATTAATAAACACCGGAAAGAAGAATGCGTTACTTAAAAACTATATTGTGAATAGATTAGTTGAAATATTACCTTTATATGCTCGTAATAATCCACTTCCGCAGGATTTTTTTGTACTCTATTATGTTTCGAAGATAATTTATGAGTTAACAGGTGATCAGAAAACGAAAAAGACTTACGAAGACCTAAAACAGTATTTCTTTGGTGGCAAAATAGGTAATGGACAGTATCAGTCACCTCCAACGTACACTGGGACATCTGGTGGATGTTTAATTCCACTTTTCCTTTTTGGGATCTTTATACTTGCCTTGCTACTCTTTTAAATTCTGTTTCTCGGTAATACTTTTGTAAACGTGTAAAATTTCCATTCATACAATAAAGTCGAATTCACGCACTCTGTTGAGAATTAACCGATGAACGATAATCGTATGGTATCTTTTCGGAACCAGAATGATTGTGAGCACTGAAAATGCTGTTCTTAGAATCAAATAGCAAACGAATAAAAATAACATACCGTATGAGCATGTATTAGCAGAGAAAGGCAGGAAGAGCAGGGTGGGGTAGCGATTGAAAGCGAGCTTAGGGCAGGGTGGTGGGCTTAGGGCTATTGGGACGAAGGGTGTTGAGGGTTGGGCGTTAGCAAATGGGTGGGTGGTGGGTCGAGCAAGGGCTTAGGGTAGGGGCGAAGGGTTGTTTGAGAGCGCAGAGCAAGGTTTGGGTGGGTTTGAGTGCATATGTCGGGGAGGGTTTGGGAGGGTTTAACGATATTGAATTTGGAGAAGCCTACCGCAAGGTAGGCTTTTTTGGTATATAGCAGATAGAACTGCGTTGATGTATAAATGAAACCTAACTGGGATAGCGGGAGGGTAAGCGGAGAGATGATAGTCGGAAGGTCTGATGACGACAAGACAATAAGATTAGATGAAGACTTGACGGTAAGGGAACAAGATTCGACAATTCGTCAAGATATCTCTAACAATAATCAGAAGAGTGATTTTGGAAGAGTAGGGCTATTTGATAGTTACAAGGTAATTCAAGAGTTCGATGCCACAGGTGGAGAAGCAGATACGTTTCTTGTTGAAAAAAGTGGTGCTAGATATTTTTTGAAATTATATCGGAAAGGTATAAAGCCCAAAGAAAACGTGCTGAGGAAACTTTCATCACTCTCCAAGAAGCTAAGTGACCATGTTGTGGTTATCCACGAATTTGGTGTGGATGATGTATCGGGACGCTGCTATGAGCTTATGGAATACATAGAATACGGAGATTTGAAAAGATATTTTGACAACTTTAAAAAACAAGATGCGAAAAGCAAAGAACAGTTTTTCAAGGCGGTTGTTAAAGAGTTAGCAGAAGCGCTCAATGCTTTGCATAATGAAGGAATTGTTCATAGAGATTTGAAACCCACAAACGTTTTGGTTAGAAGTTTGAAACCTTTAGATTTGGTTATAGCTGATTTTGGAATTTCTGTAGCTTTGTTCGGTGATGTAACTAAGGTCTATACTGAAACCCAGAAAGGTTCATTTGCATACATGGCACCGGAGGAACTGAGTAATTATTTTGGTAAAGAGATAGATTGGTGGCATCTTGGGATAATATTGTACGAGCTCTTGGTTGGAAAAAATCCCTTCAGTGGACTTTCAGAGGCTGTTGTTAAGCATTATTTGACCTCAGAAAACATTTCAATACCCGAGGATATTGAACACAGGAATGCTCAGCTGCTTAAGGGACTTCTGACAAGAAATCCTCGCAAAAGATGGAAATATGAACAAGTCAGAGCATGGCTAAACGGTGAAGATGATATACCAGTCTATTTTGAAGATTTTGAAAGTAAAAGCGGAGAAAATCTTGGCGAAAAGCAAAAGTGGTTCAACGAAGGTTTCAGCGAAGAGGAATATTCCCTGTTTATGGAAAATGGTTTTACATTAGAAAAAGCTATTGAATTTAGGAACGTTCTTAGAATGGAGGGCGAACTCAGTAGGGAACAAATCAGAGAGTGGGTGCAAGCCGGTTTTAAGGACCCAAGAAAGGTCATCAGATGGTCAAAAGAGAATTTTGAAGCCTTTGCTTCCAAGGTTTTTGACGATTATGGCATAATCCCAAGTCTTGCTCGAGAACTTTTGCAATATGGTTTAACAGCATATGAATTCAAGGTAGCGTGCGAGAGAAAGAAGAAAACACCGAAAGATATTAGTATAAAAGACCTCATAGATGAATTGGCAAGTGGATTCAAACCATTTGAACGAGAAGAGTGGAGAGCACATGGTTTCAGGCTGGAAGAAGCCAATAGATTAAAGAAGGTTGTTTACGATGTAGACGAAGCTTTAGAATGGCGAGAAAATGGGTTTAATATTTCCGATATATCGAAAATAGAAATGTGGAGAAGCTGCGGGTTTAGTCCCCGAATAGCAAAAATGTGGGAAGAGAAAGGGTATAGCCCACAAGAAGCGATGATGTGGAGAAATAACGGTTTTAGTCCATCAAACGTGTTGGAATGGAAAAGAGCTGGGTTTACACCAGTGGAGGCTGGTAGATGGTTTAGAGCAGGATTTACGGTAAACACAGCTAATAGTTGGAAACTGGTTGGTATCAACGACCCAGAAGTGGCGGCGAGTTGGAAGGCGAATAATTTTCTGCCACAACAGGCAAGCCAGTGGGCAATTGCTGGTTTTTCACCACATGAAGCACGCCTGTGGTATGAGAACGATTTCTATGAGCCTGATAAAGCTGCTCTTTGGAAGTCATCAGGTTTTAAGCCAGACGTAGCAATTAAATGGTTTAGGTCACAATTTGAACCAGAAGAGGCAAAAGAATGGGAGCAAAATGGTTTTGAACCTGAAGATGCTAAGCATTGGCGCAGATATTTTTCACCACAAGAAGCAAGGAACTGGAAAGGAAATAATTTCGTTCCACTTGTTGCAAAGGAATGGAAGGATGCAGGATTTAACCCGCAAGAAGCAAGAGAATGGTTAAACAGAGGTTTCCGAGCCTCTCAAGCTGGTGAATGGAAAAGCGCAGGCTTTGATGTGCAAGGCGCTTTAATCTGGAGAAGCATATGTCCTATGAAAATGAGCATAGAGGATGCGGCTAAGTGGCATATTAATAGATTTAGTCCAGAAGAAGCGCTAAGCTGGAAGAATGAAAGGTTTTCCCCACAAGAAGCAAGGGAATGGGTAGATGAAGGATTCAGTCTGAACGATGTCTCTGTTATACGCCCCTGGAAAGAAAACGGATTTAGTGCCAAGAGAGCTAAAGCCTGGATGCAAGTTGATTTTGATGTACTTGAAGCAAAGAAATGGGAACAAGAAGGATTCGAACCTGTAGAAGCTAAGGAATGGAAAGAATTTGGATACGGGTTTGAGAAAGCGAAGGTTTTGAAAAAATATGATTTTATACCACAAGAGGCTAAGAGATGGGAGAATATTGGGTTTGATATAGTATCGGAGATGAAAAAGCAAGATCCTGAGCTTTTAAAACTATCGAAAAACGAATTAAAAGATAAAGCGAAGATATACAATGATAAAAGTCTTGGAAAAATTAGAGAAGAAGTTCAAAGGAAAATCGAAGAATTCAATCTTAGTGATGAAGCTAAGCAGTTTTTAGTAACAATAGATGACTATGAAAAACTCAATGCACTGTTAAGCAATGCCAGAAAAAGTCTTGTTATAGCCGGTCCTGGAAGTGGAAAGACAGATTTGATAGCCAGGAAAATAGCATTTTTATTATTAACAGGTGTTAAACCATCGGAGATATTGCTTGTGACTTTCACAAGACAGGCAGCTGATGAAATGATTGAGAGAGTAAGAAAGTATGCTAACCGACCGATTGAAGGAATCACATATGGAACATTCCACCATGTTTTTAACGTAATTTTAAATTGGTTCAAAGAGCATATCTTTCAGGGTTACGATTGGAAGATTTTAGAAGAAGAGAATGCCAAGATACTAATGGAACATGCCAAAAGCAAATTGTGTGATGGCGAAAAGAACGACCTACAACTTGATTTAGAAAGAGTGAGCAAATACAATACTCAGACAGAGATTTTATACAAGATTTATTCATATGCGAGAAATACCATTAACTCCATTGCCAATGCGGCTCGGATTGCCAAAAGAGAATTCAGAACCCGCTCAGAGATTTTGGAAGCAAACAGCATTATCGAAAAATATGAAGAACTTAAAAAGGAAGAGTTCGTGAAAGATTTCGATGATATATTGCTTGAGATGATAAAGTTGCTTTCTAACAATGCTTCACTTAGAAAAGTCATAGCCGACAAATTCAAATGGATTATAATCGACGAATTCCAGGATACGAACATCATCCAACTTAGGTTTGCAGAACTAATAAGTACAGAAAAGAACCATTTGTTTGTCATCGCAGACGACGCTCAGAGTATTTACTCATTCCGTGGAGGAAATTTTGATGCTGGAGTTCACTTTTTGAAAGATGCAGAAATCTACATGATTCGAACAAACTACAGGAGCCGAGAGAGTATTGTCAAGGTAATCAATAGTGTTTTACCATCAAGTGCAATACCGAAAACATTGAGAGCAGCGTCTAATAAGATGGGTGGCGATAAACCTTATATCGCTGCTGTTAGAAACAAAGGTGTATGGCAAAAATTCGTTGATTATTTTGGTTTGGATAATGAAAATATAAAAGACGAAGAAGATAGAAAAGACCAGGTTTTGAGAAGGCTTGAGGCAGAGTTCATTTTGAGAAAGATTATTGAGTACACAAAGGTGAAAGGTCTGAAATACGAAGACATTGCTGTACTTTATAGAAGTGCATACTTATCGACGGATATTGAGCTGGTGCTTGAAAAAAACAACATTCCATTTGAAGTTCACGATAGTAAAAAGTTTTCTCAAGAACCTCCGATATGCCATATGGTAGCTTTCTTAAATTTGTTTATTGAACCTACAGACATACCCTCTTGGTATCAAATCTTTAGCTTAATTAAGCCATACGGTGGCTCAGAGAAAGCAGGGATTATAGATTCTATACGGCAATCACAACGTCCGATTGAAACGTTTATTAAATCTAATGAAATCTTAGATTCTCTTGGCAAATCGCAAGATGTATTGATAAGATTAAGAAGGTTGAGGGAGGCTTTCAAGCGAGCACAGGGGTATGTACCACCATACAAGCAGTTGGAGATATTCTTTGAGGTGTTCTATAAAGAAGAGTGTAAATATGTGCTAAGTGTTACCGAGCAAGAGATAAATCAGATAATGATAACTGCTATGGAATTTATTGAGTTTGCAAAGAATTATAAGACCATAGGAGAACTTCTAAAAGCCGTTGCTAAGATAGATTCGGCATTTGTAGTTGAAGAAAAAGAACCAGAAAAAGGTAGGGTCGTGCTCTCAACAATTCACCAAGCAAAAGGATTGGAGTGGAAGGTAGTTTTCTTGATAGGCGCTGTTCCTGGGCACTTGCCACTTTCAAAAGGCGACCCAGAAGAAGAAGAGCGTCTTTTCTACGTTGCTGTCTCAAGGGCAAAAGAATGGTTGTATATAATGCGTTCTCCTGGATTAGGGAAATCATCATCTATTGAAGACCTTGTTGAGAAAATCCCGGATGAGTTTGTAAGTATGATATATATTGATGATTTCTTAGAAAAAGAGATAAAGAAAAAACAGGACTGTGGAAAAGCAAATCAACAAAGTGGATAATTTTTCTTAATGCAAAACCTACAACGCAGCGTTGGTAGAAACCAACGCTGCTCAATTTTTTAAAGGCTACCTGATAATAATATATGCAAACAATAGAAGAAGGAGAATGATTGTCGAAATGTTGAGAACTTTGAGTGTTTTCAGTTCTTTGGTTATTTTCGCTATTTTGCTGTTTTCGCTCTCACCACCGAGTTCACTGATTATCGTTTTGAGTTTCTCATGTGATGTTTCGAATTGAGCGTCCATGGTAGTTGAAAGTTTTTCCAACTTCTTAGGTAAATTTGATAAACTACCAGTGATAGACATTTGTCTTTGAATGAATTTATCGATATTATTTTTTAATTCATTGACAGAATTAGTAATCATCTCAAGTACCTGACTGTTGGATTTTCTTACCTCTTCGACAATATTTTGAATACGACTGTTTCCGCTTTGTAGTTGACTTAAGATTTGTTTAGTGTTGTTTTGGATTAGAGCCGAGAAGTCTTGAGAAAGCTTTTCGAAATTCTTGGGTATATTTGATAGACTATCAATAACAGACATTTGTTTTTGAATAAAATTATTGATGCTGTTTTTTAATTCACCAACGGAATTAGTAATCACTCCAAGCGATTGGTTGTTTGTTTTGCTTATCTCTTTGACAATATTCTCAATACGGCTATTCCCTCCTTGAAGCTGACTCACTATCTGTTTTGCGGTGTTTTGGATTGTAGATGATAGTTCTTGAGAGAGTATCTCCAATTTTTTGGAGATTTCTGATAAGTTGCTGGGAACTGATTGCTGTTTTTGGATCAAATCTTCAATGTTCTCCCTTATTTCATTGAACGTAGTGGTAACAGTTTCAAGTAACTGTTTTGTATCTTCGTTTATCTCTCTGACAAAGTTTTCTATGTGGTTGTTCCTTTTCTGAAGATCGTTCATCATTTTATTTGTGGAATCTTGAATGGTGTCTGAAAACTCTTCTGAGAGGTTACTGAGAAACTCCTTCATAGTTCTATCCATTTCTTCAACCAGCGTATGCAACCTTTCAAATACTCGGTCGACAGTTTCAAGCTTATCTTTTAAATTGTACTCAAACTCGGAAATCTTTTGGCTAATTTGCATACGTTCAGCGTTCAGTGAATCAATTATTTGGTTCAGGGTTGTCTTTGTATCGTCGATTTCTTTCTGATTTGCTTCAACTTTTGTAATTAATTCACTGAGCCTTTTGATGTTGTTTTTTTCTTCTTCCAACTCTTCAGTTATGTTCAAAAGCCTTTCCACAACTTCGTCTCTCGTATCATTTGCCATTTACCGCACCTCCTCAAGAACATTTCTTAGTCTTTCTATGCTATTTTTAATAATTGCCTCGAATGAATATGTATCCTTGAAGCGCATGTAGATTTTCTTGAGCATTTTTGGGTCTTTTTCGTAATACTTTACCAACAATCTACAGAACTCTTCTTTGCCTTTATCTAGAATCATACGCTTTTCATACAGTTGAACAAATTCATCAAGAACCTTTTCCACAAACTCATTTCCTAAACCAACGATAACACTTAATGACGAGTCCAATCTCGTTAAGTCATCGTATTGTTCGAGCATAAGGTTTGTGAGCCCACTTACGAAGTCAAGTCCTGTGTTCTCTTTGTAGCTTTCAAATAGTCTCTTCAAAATACTGTCAATTTCAAGGAGTTCATCAGGCTTGTTAATCGTGATGCCGTTCGTTCTGTCAAAGTAAAATACGTCAAACCATAGTTGATATTCCAGAGGTCTCTCTGCGATTATTTCAAGTTTTCTCGAGAAGTTACTGAAGGCAAAGTAGCGTTCTAAAGATTTTTTAAACGATTCGCTATCGGTGTAGTGTTTGCAAAGCTCGTAGGCGTTCCAAAGAGATTGTCTACGGCTGTATACAAGGTTATCGTAGAGCCAGGCTACCATTATTTTGAAAGTCTTTTCGAATTCGTCCAGAGAGTCGTCGTTGAGTATGCTAATGTATTTTTCATATTTCTCTTTGTATATACTGTTTTTGTCTAAGGTAAATTCTATATCGTAACGCCTTATATAACTCACAACCCCTGCCAAAGCTTGCTGTTCGTTGAAATGTGAGAATTTAATCTTTAGCAAAGCCCTATTATCACCATTCTTTTTTTGAAATCCCAAATTTTCCGAACCATAGAGTAGGTAATCGACATAATCATTAGAATCTGCTAACTTGATTTCGTTTTCTATCCATTCCATCGTCCAATCGTCGACAAGTCCTACCATTTTCATCCTATGAACAGCCTTCTCAATTTCTCGTCTTGAAAACTGTAGGACATTGTCTTTCAAATTAATTGAGACCGATTGTGTAGGGCTGTGATACGTCACCAAAATATATCTTGCAAGAGCTTTGATATTCTCAGTAAACTGTTCCTTAAAAGCTTTTGCGTAATTTTCTAATGCTTCTTTTTTGGTGAGATTAGAAAATTTAACATGAATTGTTGTCAAATTGGAATTCTTTGAGCCATACGATTTTCTGTAACCCCATGTTTGAGAATATTTGTCTTCGACTTTAAAGCTTTCCACAATCCTTGCTGATTTTAAGAGTTCCAGAGCCGATAGGATTTCAGGTAATTCATGCCTCAAAGTTGATTTTGTGAACTCGATTGAGACTTCACAATTCGGTGCTGCGTATGTGTAAAAGACATATCTTAGAACATCAAGATCACTTTCAACACCTTTGTTATCACCAATCAAAAGTTGAAGTCTAATCAGTGGGTCTTCTTTGTACTCTAAGAAAATATTATCAAGTTTTGAAACAATTTCTCTTACTTCAAGATTTCTGCTAAAAAATTCTGAGACTGTTGAACCATCAGGTAGCGGCGGATTTTCCGTGTATAATATATAACACTCTGCTTTTCTTCTATCCCTTCCAGCACGTCCGACTTCTTGATACAACGTCTCTATGGACATGGGCAATCCGTAATGGATAGTGTATCTTATATTGCTTTTATCAATTCCTATTCCATACGATTTGGAAGTTGCAACTAAGAGAGGAAATTTATTCTCTTTGAAATCAGTTTGTATCCTTTGTCTTGTTAAATCGTCATCATCGCCAGAATAAGACCGTGCAACATTACCAAATATACTGTTAATAGTTTGTGCGAGAGATATACACCCTTTTCCTTTAATTATATTGTTGTATTTATCTTTGAATTTATCCTCCTTAAACTGTGTGAAAACAACTCCGCAATATGTATCTTCGCCTCTTAGAGTGAAAATCTGCTTTTCTGTATCTAAAGTTTTCAGCAGAGATAAAAAATTTTGCATTCTTTCTTCTTCGGAATGATTCTTTATAACAAAAAATTCTAACTCAGGTCTTGTAAAAGATTTTGGAGTGACAATATTAGATGAGCTGATTCCGAGTTCTTTTGTCAAATCAATCAAAACGAATGGTAGTGCTGTAGCAGTTAATCCAAGGAATTTTACACCGGGCCACAGACGACGGATTGTCGGAACTAAATTCGCATATGAAGTTCTAAAATCATGTCCCCATTCTGAGAGACAGTGCACTTCATCGATAATGGCATAAGCAATCGTCAGATTATTATATGCATTCCTCATACACTCTCTGAAATCTGGGGTTTGCAACCTTTCAGGGGTAACAAAGATGAAAAAGTATTTCCCGGATAGGTATTCTTGCATGACTGTCTCTTTTTCTTCTTGTGTCTGGTCCGAGTAAATATGATTGGTTCTTGAAATCATGAAGTAATTCTTTAAATTATAATCCTGGTCGAACATGAGGGACTTTAGAGGAGAAATCACCAAGCTAACGGCTGGTTGCAGCAACGCGGCAAATTGATAACACAATGACTTTCCTCGCCCTGTTGGAAGTAGGGCAACTGTATCTTCACCTGATAGAATTTTTGCAATGACCGGAATTTGACCATCGGTAAATTCCTCAAAGCCAAAGATGTTTCTTAGGAAAAATTTCAAGGCATCGATATCATTTTCTATATCATTCTCGTCTATGTTAACTTTGTACTTAATAGGCTGTGTTGTTTCAAGCCTGAAGTAATCGTTCCCATCAAGCTTTGTTCGAATGGTTATGACGTCTTCCTCGTGTGTATTTGGCTCACGGTCGGTAAGAGAGAAATCTATATTTATATACCCTTCCTTTGGTCCAAAACTGTTTTTTCCCGCCAATTCTATGTATATTCTTGGTTTCTTAAACTCAAGCTTCATCAATTTCAACAAATTTTCAAGCCAAAGAAATACGTCTTCAACCGCATATGCGAGTAGTTTGTTGTATGGAAGTGTTTCGTTGGAAAGCACATTAAATTTCCATTCTTTATCCTCAAGCTTGAGAACCTTTCTTTGGAGAAGTTCAAGAATAAGTATCTCAAAACGAATAACTGCTGTAGCAAAGAAAGAAGCTTTTTCGTAAGTCGATAGTGATTTTTCAGAATAAACTTTTAATTTTTCAAATCCTGTTTTCCTGATGTTTTCTATACCGCCTTCACCCTCTGCACGTCTATCCTCTGCAAATTCATCGAACTTGTAGATGGGAATTAGGGCTTCTTGTAAATACCTCGACATCAACGTTGGATTACCACGTTGGAGAATATTCTTAACTACACAAAAAGCTGGATAGTAAGGATTTTCCTTAACATGGCTACCAGGAAGGTTTGAAATCTCAAAATTTGAAGGGGTATACGCATAATTGGCAGTGAATAAACAAGTTCCAGACATTTTTTCACCTTCTGTCGTCACAATTCTAATATTTGGTATAGTTTTAAATATTTGGAGGGTAATTCAAGCAGGCAAAAGGATAATTTTCTAAAGAATATTTTATCACTAATTTAATAAAATTGTGAATAGTCGTTTTATCTGATTGGTTTGTTGTGAGGTGTTTATGTTATAATTCTATTAACAGAACTGACAACTATAGACTAAGAAAACGGGGTGGAATAGATGAGCACCTTGAGACAGTCGGTTATAAATCTTCAAGAAGAATTCGCCAGGGATAAACAAGCTCTTGCAACCCAGCTGGAGCGACATATAGAAGAAGTTAAAAAGTCTTTAGAAAAACTTATGAATGCAACTATGTTTACGAAAAACTTAAAAAGATTGGAAGAACTTTTGCACTTACTCAGAAATGAGAGAGATAGATTCTTAAAAGCTTACACGTTCGAGATATACAATTCACATAGTCGGAACACTTGGAAGAATGAAAGGCTTAATAGATTTTACAAAATCCTTAGTCAGATTCAAGATTTCCTCAGAATACTTGGGGTTTCTTGAACAATCGGGCTCGAGTTCTTCTGTTGGCCAGATGGAGCTTATGTTTGTGAAAGATGTAGAATTGAAGTTCGGTGGTTTGTCGGATAATCTCATAAAGGCGAATCCTAATTATCAGTATGTTGTAATAGAAGAGATGACGGGTGCAACAATGCTGTATGGACAAATAAGTGTGACTTACTCAAAAACGATTTCTGAAAGATTTTATTCGTTCATAGTTAATAATCTCACAAACTTAGGAAGTTCCCAAAAACAGATTCTTGGAACAAATGTCTTAGGTCCTGCATACATCAACCCAGATCTGCTTAAAGGAGAAATTGTCAATATACCAGAGATAGGTTTCAGATGGGTCGTTGAAGGACAAGGTCAATTTGGTGGAATCCAAACAGGGATTTACATCGGCGGAGTAAAAGTCACCATCTATGAATACTCTCCAGATGGACTTTTGCTTCAGTACGTTAATAAAACACAAATAGGTTACATCCAAGCAGTTATCTCAAGATAGCAGAGCGAAGAGTTTTTTATGTGAGCTTTTTAGTTACATACTAAGTAGGTAAATTATTGAACCTAAAAATCGAAATGTTTTATGTTCCGTGAAAAGGCGTAATTTAGCCACTGGTTTTTAGTCGTCTTCATCATAAGGATCGAAATCGTCGAGTTCATAGAGTTCTTTATACTCATTTTCGAAAGGGTCCTTTTGACGTTGTAGGTTTGCGTATATTCGGAACATCAGCTTTTTTTCACCTGGCGTGTTTATAACAAAGGGATACTTGATTTCAGTTTCGAAAAGTATTGGCTCTTCTAAACCATTGTTTCCTTCATATCTATATGGCACATATTTAGGCTGAGGTGAGGTATTGGAAAGAAGTTCTGTTACTGTTTCTCTTAGGAAATCTGCAAGGTCTCCGGAATAGTAAGACAGGAAAACATAACCAAGAGAGCGGGTCCTAATCAAAAAACCTTTAGTGCCGATTTCGTCAGCCATGTTTTTGATTTGCTTTTCTAAGTCTTTGGTTAAATCAAACACAGCACCGTATGCCAAGTAAGAGTTGTATTCTTCTACTTTAAAAACGAACGGTTCAAGATATGCTGATTCTAATGAGTCCTGAGAGCTCAATAATACGCCTTGTTCAAGGCAATATTCGTATATTTCTGGAATTCGGCGTTCGATGTCCGATTTTGAAAAGTTATCCTTAGATAGGGTAATAGCTTTTTCGGGAGTGGTTATTACCAACAATTCCGCCCCATAGTTGGCAATATGGTTGCTTATTTTATCCCAGAGTTTGTCGTAGGTGAGAAATGGTCTATCCGTGGGTTCTATTATTTGGTTAATGAATTCTCTGAGTTCCTCAAAGTGGATATGATATATTCTCTTTATTTGGAACATACACACACCTCACACTTCCCTAAGATAGTATGGGGGATGTTTTTTCTTCTTTCTGAAATCGTCATTTACTTGTTCAGCTGTTTTCGGGTACCAGTAAATGCGGAATGCCACTTTCTTACCGTTATCAAGAATTGTAGGGTATTTGATTTCTGTCTTTATTTTGATAAAACTGTAAGAATTTGTGTATTTGTTTTCTTCGAATTTGACAAACTTTGGTTTCGTAGGTTTGTTCTCAAGTATGAGTTTTAGATTGTTTACTATGAAAGCTATCATTTCTTGCTTGTTTACGTTATAGTAGGTTTTAACCGAATCTGAATAATCCTCTTCTTCGAAGAAGTATTTTTCTGAGCGCATTCGGTCTATATGCTCGTTTATTTGTGGATAGATATTTTTTTCTAAATCCAAAAATACTCCTGTTGCTACGTATGCTTTAGGGCTTTCGAATACGAAAAAGTTGTATGGTTCTTCAATTTCTTCATCACCCCAGAAGAGCGCTTTGATGTGCTCTGTGTAAGCAGATTCGATGGTGCCGTTTATTGAGGGCATAAATCCCTTTTTTAATAAAAAGTCGTAGAGTGTTTCTTCGGGATGTTTTATCAATGAAATTAAAGTCTCTTCGTTATACACGAGTAACCGCCCCAATATAGCGTTTGCTCCGAAGTTTGATATGTAGTTTTTAATAAGTTCCCATATTTTTTTGTAGCTTATGTATTTCTCTTTGCAGTCTTGTATGACTTTCTCAAGAATGTCTTCAAATGTGAAATCATTAGAGGTAAAAAGAACAGCATCCCAAGTTCTTCCTATCAAGTTTTTTCCCTCCGTTTTTCTCTTTGTAGATTAAACAGTTTAGTAGCTAAAAAACAACACTAAATCACGTTCGAAGAAGAAGAGGTCTTGGAAGTCTAATTCCGAGTTAGTTTGTTTGGAACTCTTTTCTACGACTATAGATTTCACTATCGCGTTGTTTAGAGGATGCACAAGGCAAGAGAACTCAATGTTCGTCAAATCGGAGTTGTTTGGGTTTGTTTTTTCGAGAATTTGTATGAATTTTTCGGTTGTTTTGAATTTATTTGGTTGCGATTTGTTGATGGATAAGTATCCAAAATCTTTGTAGTTTTTTATCGTAACCATTTTGAACGTGATAGCGTTGTCGAGGCTTTTGAATTCACCATCTTTGATTGTTCCAGGGATGGTGAATTTGTGGATTTTGCCATCTATCTTTATTGCGTAGTTTAAAATGTGTGTCGGGGTTATAGTTTCCCGAGCGTAAAATTTGAAGGTTTTAATTGGATAATTTGGTTGAGTAATCAAGAAAGATGGGATGGCTTTCAGTATGTCAGACTGAAAGGGGTCATCCCAGAGACCAGTACTGAGTGCGTATATATAGTCTTTTTGATAAAATACTCTCAAACCCTTTTTGGTTTCAAAGATGCTTATTTTTTTCGGAGTATCGAATTCTATTATTTGTTTATCTTTTTCCAAGTATATTTTATATTTCGGGCGTTTAAATTCTTCTAACTTATAGAAGTTTTTTTCATTATAAGGTATTAGAAATTCCGTGCATGTCCAGTTTTTTGGGTTATCTTCTTTTGGGTTTTTCTTGTTAAACCTTGCCAAGTGTCTGTCTAATTTCACAATGTAAGACACTGTATTTCGGAGTGCCTTTTCGAGATAATAAGATTCTCCGAGAAGTCTGTCTCCATCGAATATTACTCTGTAGGAGTAATCGTTTGGAATTATTTTTTCATTTTCTGGCTCTGGGATGTATAGGTATTGGATGCCTATTAATTCTACAGGTTCATCTTTGAAGAAAAGCTTAACTTCTTTGCCGTTGAGGTATATATGGAGCTCGCCAAGGTCTATCAGTTTTTGCACGGATAATCTCCCCCTAATGTATTATTTCACCAAGGTATATGCGATATTCTCCCATCTTGCAATGCATAAAGCTGTTGGTCAAAGATGACTCCTGAGAGCTTTTTTTGGTAGTAGACATACACGATTTCTTTTCCTGTGCTTTTTAGCTTAGGAATGTCAGATTTTTCTGAATTTATTCCTTCTTCATCTTTTTCGTATGGTTTTTCTGTTATCAGTATGTGTCCAATTTTGACGTATTTGCAGTTTTTTATTTTGGAGAGTTTAGGTTCGGAGAGGTAAATGTCCTCATACATGTATTTGAGCACGGGTGCTAAAGTTTTCAGTGGGTGTTCTTTTTTTCTCTTTTCGAGTTTGAGTATTTGAATTGCATCGTAGACTTTTATTTCAGCTCCATAGTAGTTTATTTTGTATTCTTCTACTATCGACGGGTCTATGGAATATACGACTTTTAGGTAATTTTCACGCATGATTTGGTGTAGCGCTTCGAGAAATCTTATATGTTTTTTGTATATAGGGCATTCGTTGTTTGGATAGTTGGGCCACTTGCATGTGCGACATACTCTGTTGAAGAAATCTGGAAATTTAATCCCTACTTTTTTGTATATCTCACCGAGGCGATTTTTAATAAGCTTTGATATGTGATCTACTGGATAATTAGTGTGTTTTAAATTATCATTCAAAGGTAAGACTTCAAGTTTTTTAGCTATCCCTCTTGCGGTTTTAAAGTAATCCACGGTGTGTTGGTCTAAAAATATGTACCTTGTAGGCATTGTGTCGAGTATTACCTCTGTTTCGAGATTTCCTTCGTAAGGCATGAAGGCATCAAAAAATTCGAAGTAAGTCATACATTCTTTAGTAATACTGTATTTATGCGTCATGGAATTCCCCCCTTGGTTTGGTTGGGTGTAATCTTTTAAATTTAATTGTGCAAAGCAAAAGAAACGCGAAAGATAAGAAAACGGGAATGATTACAACAATTTTGAAGTTATATACGTATGACGAGGACGAATTGCTGGAAAAACAAGAGGAAGAAGCTGATGGGTGTGATGTAGGTGTTGTTTAGGCATAATTATGGCTTTTGAAAGTTTGAACAAAAGGGATTATATCATATATTTTTCCCTTGTAAAGACTGTAAATTTAAAGTTTCATATTGACAAATTCAAGACGTTGTGATATTATGCCAAACGCATGCCAGTAAATGTAACAAAGTTGTCCCTTTCCAATAAATGTCAAAATAGCTCCTACTCAGAGCTTAAAAAATTCCGCACTCAGCTTTCTAAAAAAGTCCTTTCCACGGTTGTTCCACACTTTCGAATTCCTACGGTTGGTTATGTATAATATGAAAAATTACGAAAAGCACATTTTTGGATTTCTATGCTTTCCATATCATGTGGTCTGTTCACCCCCTCTCAGTGAGAAGAAGGCAAGAAAACTTTATGAAAGAACTTTATTCTTAGTAATTCTAAGATGGAAACTTTTAAACTTTATTAAAAGAATTATTGTATTTGGGATTATTTCGGTAATATTTTGAATTATTTGAATTACTGGAAAGTTAATAACTGAGAGGGGGATGAAAGGCATGAGGATTAGCGATGTTAAGGTTGTTCTCAGAAGGTTGGTTGCCATCAACGAACCTGTTCTGCTCATCGGTCACGCAGGTGTTGGAAAGACACAAATCGTTCGACAGATAGGCGAGGAACTAAACAGACCGGTCAAGACTGTGATACTTTCACAGCTTGAGCCTGGCGACCTCATAGGCTTACCGGTTTCTGTTGGTGGTAGAACAGAGTTTTTGCGTCCAAGTTGGTTACCATCCGAAGACGAAGAGAACGTCATCCTGTTCCTCGATGAGTTGAACAGAGCCCCGCTATATGTCCGCCAGGGCATCTTGCAGCTCGTTCAGGAAAAACAGATAGGACCTCATACACTCCCAAAGAGCCTCTCCATCGTGGCTGCTATGAACCCTGATATGGAAGGGTATCAAGTTAATGATTTGAGCGACAGAGCGTTGTTATCGCGGTTTGTTGTTATCACGGTGCAAAATAGCGCCGAAGATTTGGCATGCTATCTGAGAGCAAAGGGATACACCGACGAGGAAATAATGCCGGCAATCGATGTTCTCGAAAAGCGTGGGATTTTCTCAGAAGATATTCCAATGCCAAAGCTCGACTGCAACCCGAGAACAATAGAAAGGGCACTGCGAGTCATGCGCTGTATTGCAGACCTATCCCAAGAGCTGCAATATGAAGTTCTCTCAGGAATAATGGGAATGGCTGCGGCTGATTTTATCAGAAACATCTCAGGAAAACAGCTGAAAGTAGAGGATTTCCTCGAAGGAAGAGTGGAAAAGATAGCAGAATATCCACTAACAGAACGAATAACGGTTATGCTAAGAATAATCCAAGAAGGGCTCTTGGAAAAAGTGCCGCAAAAAGTCCTCGATGCGCTATCCGATGAGGATTGGGCATCTATACTGAGGAACATGAAAAAGGAACCATCTAAGTACTTCGACGGGTTTATGCAACTGAGGAAGGTTTATCCACGAGCATTTGAGGTTGCATAATACCGCTTTTTTTCATTGCCGTGGGGGTGAATAGTATGGTAGGTAAACGATTGTTAGCCAAGACATTGCTCTCCTTTGACTACGTCAAAGGGGAGGATTTTATTTATGCCAGTGTACTCGACTGTGTGGATGTCCGTGAATCTGAAGAGGTTGAAATTGCAAGTGTGCAATATATGGGTAATGATAGGTTCGTGATGAATATCAATATGAAAAAGATAGAAAATGATTTTTCGTTTGAGACACTCGAAGAAAAGGAACGGATAAAGATTTTGAAAGGGATTATCAAACACGAGCTCTGGCATATTATTGCTGGTCATATGTTCATGGTGAATAAGCCTATAAGGGTAAATAAGCATCGTATTAATCAAAGTGAAGATGTGTTTCTCAAATTAAACTCAACTACGTGGTTTCTTTACAACTTAGCCACGGATAGTATCATTAACTCGAATCTTTCCGAATGGAAAGAAATAGATGCAGTGATTTTAGTACCACCAGAGGATATACTTGAAGGGAATTTGCCAGAAACGGAAAAACTCATGTTAGTCGGTCGTTCGCAGATTTCTAAAAAGCTTGGAATTTCTAATCAGTTAACAGCTGAAGAGCTTACCGCTGCTTTGTATGTTTTGTACAAAGATAAGTTGCCAGTTCAACCAGTGTTCTATTACCTTTACGGCGATGTTGTTCCAAGCCCCGAATCAATGAGAGAAAGGCATTTGTTAGATAGAATTACTCAACAAATTCAAGAGAGCATTCAGCGAAGGTACGAGTTAGACGAGGCCTTTCGCTATAATGATGGTCTGCTAAGCCGACTTAGGGGTTTTGAAAAGGTGACGAGTTTGTTCCAAATCAAAGCCGAAAACTCGAATGATGAAGATAGTATAGACTGGAAAAAGTACATCAGCGATGAGTTATCTAAGGCATCTGATTTGAGTGAAGGGGTGAAGACAAACAAGCATCGTCTGAGCAAAAGATACGGCATGGCTCCAAAATTATCGCGTAGGATGACCCCAAAAGTCACGGTTTTGATTGATACAAGCGGGTCTATTTCTGACGGTTTGCTCAAAAGGTTTGTTAATGAAATGGAAGGGATTCTAAGAAAGTGTAATATCCCTTTGGTTTTGTATTTCTTTAGTACAGAAGCTCAAGAGAGGCAAAAAGTAGATAAGAAAGGTAAGCTTCTCGATGTTAAAGACCGTGGAGGAACAAATGTATCAGCTGCCCTAAAACAAATGCCCAGGGAAGATTTGGAACAGATTGATTATTTAATCATTTTCACTGATGGTTTTGACAGCTTCCCGGAAGCAGTTATGAAACAGTTGGATGCAAAGAAGATATTTATATTTCCGAAAGGCAATTATAATCACAACTACTACAAGAAAGCTAACGAATACGGTAAAGCGCTTTTCATAGACTAAAGTAAGCAACTGGTCGATGTCTTCCTCGTTTTGTTAGCATCAGTTGGTGTCTTTTCTTTTTTCAAAAAACTAAATTCAAAAGAAGGAGCATATAGATATTCGATATGAGTAACGTTATGAGCACAAAAAAGAAGGTGAATTTCAAGAATTTAAGGAACGGAATTTCTGTGTTTTTGTAGTTTTTAAGTAAAGTTAGCGCTACTATATTTGAAGTTGAACCAATTGGTGTTAGATTGCCTCCTAAGGATACTCCGAGTGAAAGTGAATACCATAGTGGATAAATTTGCGTCAATTCTGGATAGACTTCTGGTAATTCTCGGATTATTGGTATCATAGTTGCAGTGTAAGGAATGTTATCAATAAAACCGGAAATCAATCCAGATACCCAAACTATGACAGAACTCAAAATAAAGAGTGAACCAGAGGATATTTTGACTAAGAAATTGGAAATGTCCTTCATAATGCCAACGTGGTCCATCGCTCCAGTAATGATGAAAATTCCAACCATGAAAAAGATAACTTCCCACTCGATTTTCTCCAAAAGTTCGTTCAGTCTATGTTTATCAAATAAAAGTACTGCAAGGAACCCGGCAATGAGTCCTATTAGAGAGGTTTCGAGTTTAGTTTGTTTTTGAAGGATAAACAATGTGATAACCAATATGGTGAAAAATGTTCCTGCGATAAATCTCTTCTTGTCAGTTGTTGCCTTATTTTCGTCAAGCCCTTCGAGTAGAAAATGTAAGTTCTCTACTCTCACCTCTTTTCTGTATATCAAAAGAAGGGCGGAACTTACAATCAGTAAAAGGGACATTCCAATAGGAAACATAATTTTGGCGAAATCTGTAAATGGAATTTTTGCTGCAGAAATGATTAATACGTTTGGAGGGTCACCTATAGGAGTTATCATTCCTCCTATGTTAGATGCTACTATTTCAGCCAACACAAGTGGAACCGCCTCTATTTCCAAAAAGTCACAGATAGCCAGCGTAATTGGGATGAATATCAAGATAGTAGTAACGTTGTCAACGAGCGCTGAAATAATTCCAACAAGGAAGAGAAGAGAAAAGAAAAGTGTTGAAATGCTCTTTCCTGTTAGTTTGATAGTTTTAACCGCCAGATATTGAAAAAGTCCAGTCTGCTCAACCACTTTAATGAATAAAACCATGCCTATGTGAAAGAATATGGCATTGAGGTCTAAGGATTCTCTGAATCCTTCGTAGGGGTCGTGAAATACCCTAATAGCCAGCAGAAATAATGCGCCAAGCATTGTTACAAGAGCTTTATTTAATTTTCCTCTCATCACAAAATACATAACAAAGGCGTAGGTTATCAGTACTACAAGCTTAATAGATAACTACCTCACTTTCGTTTTTCATATCTTTCGACTAAATTTAATAACTCTTTTTTCATTCTTTCAGCTGCTTCTTTAGCTGACATTTTTCCAGAGATTCCCGCATGCCAATATTCTCTTATTATTTTAGATGCTTCTAAGTATTCTGGAAATCGCGGGCGTGCAACTGCACTTCTTGATGATTCAAACACTGTTTTAAACCAAGGTCTTTCTTTATTGATTTCGGGATTTAAGAGCAAGTCTGCTCTGACTGGGATTAGCCCTTTGGGAATAAGTCTGCTTTGCACATCTTTGGAAACCAACCAGTATGCAAATTCCACAGCCGCTTCTTTGTTTTGTGAAGCTTTTGGAAGAGCTAATACCCAGCACCCTCTTATTGCAACTCTTTTAGCTGGTCCAGATGGCGGAACAGAGTAAATTATCTTTCCAGCCACTTTCGAAGCTTTTGGATCTTCATGTTGAGGAACAAACAGGGGCCATTGGAACATGGTGAAAACCTTACCTTCATTGAAAACTTTGATTCGTTCATCGTGAGCCATTTCCAGTTTATTTGGTGGAGCAAACCTGAGCAATTCTTTGTAAAATTCGATAGCTTCTGCAGCGATTTTTGTATCTAAGGTCACTTTCACCTTTCCGTCTATTACAGTTAGTGGGCTTGTTCCGAATGATTCAAAGATGAAGATAGCTTCGGCTGTTGTTCCTTCAAAATTTATGTTGGTAAAAGGTGCAAACCCATACATACCTTTATTGTAGAAAAACTCAGCAGTATCTCTTAGTTCTTTAAAGGTTTTTGGGACCGAAAGTTCGTAGCCGTATTTTTTCTTGAATTCAGAAATATAGCTTGGATTTTCTAACAAGTCTTTACGAGTTATCCATATGTATACGTTAACATTAAAAGGCATTCCTGTAAATATGTTATTCCAAAAAGAAGCTTCAAATGCATTGGGAGCAAAGATTTTTGGGTCGGGCTTTTTGTAAATTTTTCCCTGAGACCATTTATCAAATGGAACTAACAATTCGGCAAATTCCGGAATAAATGGTTCATCGATGGTTACGAGGTCGTATTTACTTTTCTCAGAAGATATGCCTGCTTTTGTAAGTTTTGGTAAATCTGGGGTAATAGCTGCTTCTAGATTTACCTTTATACCAGTTGATTTTTCAAATTCTGGTAAAAACTCAGAGATGTATTTTGCAAATTCTGTCCAAATCAGGACATTGATTTGTGTTTTGTATTGTGCTGGGGTGATGGAGAATAGAAGAGTGCTTAAAAGTATTACAACTACTTTCCAAACGCCTCTTTTAAACATACTATCCCCCTTTCTTTTTTTGTGTTCATTTAGCTAATTATGTAGTTTTCTTTTTCAAATACTTCGCCTCGTAAAGTCTTTTATCTGCAATTTCGATTAGCGTTTTTATATCTTTCCCATCTTTTGGATACACAGCAATTCCATACGAAAAAGATAGACTAAAATCTTCCCCGTCAAGGTCTATAGGAGTTTTCAGCCTATCCTCTAACCTTTCAATAACCCTTTGTGCAGCACCTTCGTTACTTTCTGGGATTATAATTGTGAACTCATCTCCGCCGTAACGTATGATAATTGCATCTTTTCTCGTTGAATTTTTTATAACCTTTGAAAAGTATACAAGTATCTCATCGCCTACAGTGTGACCGTATGTATCGTTTATTTGCTTGAAATTGTCAAGGTCAATCATAACAACTACAAAAGTTTCTCCTAAATCTGTATCTGATTCAATTATTGCCTCTAAAAGCCTCCGGTTGCCGACCTGAGTAAGCTGGTCTTGATAAGCTTTTTCTTGCCATAATATGGCTTCCAGTTTTTCTTTGGTGATATCAGTAAGAATAACCATCTTTCCAATAAATCCGTTGTTTTCATCGCTAAGTGTTTCGCATTCAACTTTAAACCACTTTCTACCTGATGAAGTTTGGATATTGATTTCTGTAAATGTTTTTTGTGAGCCTTTACATCCAGTTTCTTTTAAATAGTTTAATATTTTGGTTTTAACACCCTCCATTTCACTTAATTTTTCAAAAGCTCTGTTTTGAAGTATAACCGTTCCACTTTCATCGTATAATGCAACGGGGTTTGGATTTATTTCAATAAGAGTTTTGAGCCTGTCCCTTTCGATTTGAATTTTCTTTAGTAGTTGCGTTCTTTCTTTTGTTGTTTTGATATTTTGCACAACAAAAAGAATGTATGTGAAAATAGTAATTGCGAATAAGATAGAGATTATTGTCGAAAACTGTGATTTCACAGCTTTTATATTCGAGACTATCTCCAATTCGTAATAACCCGTTCCAATAATCCAGCCCCAGGGTTCAAAAATCCTTATCGCTGAGATTTTTGGCTCTATTATCTGTGCGCCGTATTTGTAAAATTCGTACTCTGCAAAACTTTTACCGGATTTTGCAGCTATCAGAATTCTTTCAACTGCATTTTGAAAGATTTTGTCGTCCATATCTAAGTAATTTTTTCCCACATATTCCTTTCTATACGGATGAGCAATAAGCGTTCCGTCCAAGGATAATATAAAAAAGTAATTTTGTTTGTCCGGACCATAGAATGATGCCTCCACATGTTGTTTGGTCAATTCTTTTGCTCTTTCCTCGGTAATTAAACCATCAAGGAAAAGCTTATAGTAAGTTTCAATAGATTCATATTCAACTAAAATCAGTTGTTGCAAGTCTTCCAAAATATGGGATTTTATAACCTCATCAATCTTGGGAAAGAACCAGAAATTCAGAGAAGTCGAGACTGAAATTATTAGTATTCCGATGATAATCAACAAAAAACTGTTAGAATCGGTGAATTTGAACAGAGCAAACACCTCTCTTATGAGACAGTCTTAAAAATATTTTATCACATTTATTGTATGATTTAGTTAATAAAAAAGTTTTTTCATTTCCCGACTTATTAATACCTCTGGGATTATTTGTTTTTAATACCATTCTAAACTTGACTAAGATAGGTATTCGATAGTAAAAGCAAATTGAGAATAAGGCATCAATAAATTCCTGCCTAATTTAGTATTTTGAATATTTTCAATTTGACAAAATTCGTCAGTAAACGTGCTTTTGGTGAAAGGATTGAATATATGCGCTATGTTCTTGTAAAAACTTATAACAATAAAATACCGCCCATTTTTCTAAACTTATTTTTTGTTCTTACCAACTCGCACAGAACCATATCTTTGGAGAATTATCTTGGAAATTGGATTGAGCAACTTAAATTATCAATTTAGAGAATATGTAGAAAAGTTTATCACTGAGTGTTCAAAAGAAGTAATTAGTGTTTGGGTTTACGATACACTGAGACCAAAAAGTGTTCAGAAAGCTTTGTATGCACAAGGTCGAGAACCACTTGAAGTAGTTAACTCTATTAGAGAAAGTGCGGGTCTAAAACCAATTGATGAAAGGAAAAATAGATACATAGTAACCAGATTACGTGTTTCAGCTCACAATTATGGACTTGCTGCGGATTTTGTGCCTGTTGTCGATGGTAAGCCTCAGTGGTATAACGATGAACTTTGGCTAAGGTGTGGATGCATTGCACTCAATTTGGGTATGGAATGGGGTGGGATGTGGAAAGGATTCGTTGACAAGCCCCATATCCAAATGAAAAATTGGAGGAAAGTGGCAACATTTAATCATTTAGAAAGATTGATAATCGAATAGCTAGTAATAAACTATCCCGGCTAAAGCCGGGGTTTTTTGCGTTCTTGTACCAAAATGATAGAATGTAGTAAGTAATACAAACTAAATGAGGGTGTTTATCGTGGTAAAGATAACAGATAACATTAGATGATCTACTCAGATTGAAATTTATATCAAGCTTGGCTGTTTCTCCTGATGGTAGAAAGTTGGCTTTCGTTGTCCATGAGATGAACAAAGATGAAAATGGTTACAATTCCAACATATGGCTTTATAACACCACCACAGGGTCTCTATCGCAACTTACCTCATCAAATCGGGATAACTCTCCAATTTGGTTGGATGATTCGA
>NZ_DBOLZL010000018.1:0-36159 GCF_059913585.1 Fervidobacterium sp. | reverse complement strand
TTTAAAGCATATTTTCAAAGAAAACGCTCGCAAGGATTAGTATACAAAAAAGCGATGATGAGTGTAGCACACAAGTTGCTAAGGACAATATTTGCTATGATGAAAAAGCGAGAGAAATTCCATATTGATCATACATTTTCGCCTTCTACTCAAAATTTAATTTTACATAGTTGACTCCTAGTTCTTGGAGTTGTTAAGTTCCAGAATATCCACCTGCGACGATTTTCCCATCTTCATATCTCAAAACAACCTTTGGAAGAGGAATATCGGCTGTGTATTTCGCATCGTGCATATGCACTTCAACACCAGGGTAGAGGGTTTTGCGCGCTACTATCTCGCATTGGTATTTCATTTCATTAATCTTTCTTTCAAGTTCTTGTTTTCTTTGTAGGTTTTTTTCGAGTTGGTCTCTTAAGTTGATAAGCTTTCTTGTTACTTTTGAAAATTGCTCTTCTTTATCAGGGGAGAGCTTAACACCTCGTTCTTTTAATTCTTTGTACTGTTTGACGATGTTGATAAGCTTTTGCAGGCTGGTTCTGTCGATTTCTATTTGAGTGTTAATTAGTTTGAGCTCTTCTCTGAGATACGGATTGACACCAACCTCAAGGTAAGTGTTAACACCAAAATCTGAACCAAGTTCATCAGCCTCTATGCGGGATGTAGCAACGTATTCACCACCGATTATCGCACTGTTCCTACCTTGACCAATTATGGAATTTGTGACCCTAACAGTACAATTCAGCAAGTTTGATTCGAAATAAAGGTTTTCACATTCTATAGTCACAGATTCTGCATACTTGAGGTGAACATCTTTTCTTGCTTTTATCAGTCCTTTATCTTTTCCCTTTGCACCTGTTAGTTTGATACTACCTTCTAACGAAATCACAGTAGAAGCTTCTGCTATACCTTGTATTTCTATGTCGCCTTTTGCTCGAACTATGAATCCGGGTTTTACATCACCTTTTACCAAAACAGTTCCAGGAAATTCTATATTGCCAGTTGCATAATCAACATTTCCTTCTATTTCCAAGTATTCGCTTACTTCAATTAAGCCTTTTTCTGGGTCAACTTTGAGTATACCATCTGATGTTGCAACTATGTGTATCCCATCTTCGCTCAGTGCAACGTTCTTTCCCAAAGATACTTTTGCTTCATTTCCGGGTTTTGCTGGAACAGGTTCACCATAAACGTTCCTGCCAGGAACACCTTCGGTAGGGGGATATATGGTAGCTATTTTTTGCTCCTTTTTCACAATGATTCTTTTTTGAACGGGAAATTCTCTGAAATCAACGCGATTACCGGAAGTGGTAAATGAAGGGCTCTTTTGCAAAACTTCAAATACTATTCGCCCATCTTCACCATTTTTTGGTTCATCACCTTTTGCAAATAAAACGGAGACACCATCAACGGGGTTCTCACATAATTGTTTTAGTGCGGAGATGTCTATGTTGTGAACGATTTTTGCATCTCTTATTGCTTTCATTAGTTTTTCAAGCGTAATTTCTTCTCCAGGCAGTATGTTTGATACTTTTATGTAAGCTTCCATTTTATCGGGCGATGTGGTTATTGATATATTCATCTGAATCCCCCTTGGAATTGTTGGTATTAATAGACATCACAGATGTTTTATCCCCTTATCTCTTTAACGCTGTTATCAGGGTTGAGAATTATTATCTTTGGTCCTCTGTATTCATCGGGATTGTACAGAGCGAACGCCATGATGATAATTCGGTCACCTTTTTCCACAAGTCTTGCAGCGGCACCATTTAATGAAATTTTTCTTGAACCCCGTGGTTCAGGGATAACGTATGTGACGAGCCTGTTACCGTTATTCACATCAGATACTAAGACCATCTCGTTAATTTTTATCCCTGCCAGTTCTAATAGTTCTTCATCGATGCCAATACTTCCTTCGTATTCGATTTCTTTTTCAGTTACGGTAGCCATGTGGATTTTTGCTTTTAACATAAATTCCATCATTCTATTTCCTCCTTCTGTCTTCATATGTCAACATATCTATTCAACACTGCTTGGCTGTACTTCTGGTTTTGGTAGCTCAACGACGAATTTGTTACCGTCCTCTGTTGACTCGTGGTAAATCTTTCCCTTGTGCTCGTCTTCTACTATCTTCTTACAAATAGCCAGTCCCAAACCGGTGCCATGAACTTTAGTTGTAAAGAACGGAGTGAAGAGCTTTTCCGCAGTTTCTTTGTCGATAGGTGTGCCTTCGTTCCATATCGACACAACGATTTTATCAAGTTTGATACGTGTTTCAACTAATATTTTACCATCTTTTGGAGTTGCTTCAATCGCATTTTGGAGAAGATTTATAATAACTTGTTTCATTCTTGAGTATTCGGCATATACGGTAATTTCTTCAGCGTCTGTTTCAAAGTTAAAGAGTATATTTTTTTCTCGGACCTTTTCTTCTAGTAGAATGTATACGTCGTTGATGAGTTTGTTTATGTTGAAATACGTAAATTCCAAAGACCTTGGTTCGCGACTGAAGTCCAGGATCTCGTTCACTATATTTTCAAGTCTTAGTATTTCATCCTTGATGATATTTATATACCTTTCCCTTGCCTCTGGGTTGTCTGCATTTTTCTCAAGTCTTTTGATGAAACCTCCCAACACAGAGATTGGGTTTCTTAGCTCGTGAGCAACCCTTGCAGCCATTTCCCCAAGAGCTGCGAGTTTTTCCTGCTTTTTCCTCTCCTTTTCCAGACTAACTCGTTCGGTAACATCATCTAGGGTAATAATGACTCCTCTGAGCATGATTTTATCGGCATCCCAGAAAGGTGTGATTTTCACATCGTAGTATCGTTCTCGCCCACCGACCTGGATCAAATAATTGCTGAGGGTTATTTCTTCTTTAATTCTCATTGCTTGGAATGCCATTTCTTCGATATCTTCAAATTCTGGACCAAGTGCTCTGAGCTCAACGCCTGTCATCTGTTCTTTCGGGCGGGTGAAATAAACTTCTGCTCTTTTGTTCCATTCGGTTACTTTGCCTTCTTTGTCGATAACAATAATTGCAGAAGACATATTCTGCAAAATTGATTCGGAAAACTCGCGTAGATACTCGATAAGGCTCTTTTGACGTTCCAGAGACAGTGTTTTGTTTCTTAGTTCTTCGTAGTTTTGTGCAGTTTCGATTGCTAAGCCTGCGCTGTCTGACACTATCTTGAGAATATCGATATCGCTTTCTTTTATTGGCTTTTTTGTGTAGTAGTTGTCGACAATAACCACGCCAAAAACTCCTTCGCGTCCAACAAGTGGCAGAACGGCAAATTCTTTAACTCCTAGCAGATTGACTAAATCAGCCACTTCTAAGCCCATTGTATTAACAATTCTTTCATTTGCAACAAATATCTTCTTTCTAAGCACGCATTTTTCAAGTATCGGGTGTGCTTTGTATGGGAATATTTTGTTTTCAATTTTTTGGGTAAGTCTATTGTTGATTTCCAGTGTCATTGCTTCTTCGCGTAGATATTGGACTACATCGGCATAGCGCATCGCTCTGAGATTGGCTTTTTTCCAATCTTCTTCAACATTTTCCGTATCGGGACCGAGCCACATTTTACCAACAAGTACGTCACGCTGTTCGTCGTATGTCAGTAACAGAGCCCGGTTGTAACCAAGCAATCTTCCAGAGGTTAGACCAAGCAAAAGAGTTTTGTACACATTCTTGACGCTGTACATTGTCCGCATCGCCTGGCTTATGTAATGGACAGCGTTCATCCTCTTAATTTGCTCTTTTTGGTCTTCGATAAGTGATTCGTGCGTTTTCTGGAGTTCTCTTAGTTTTGCAACTTCTTCTTCCAGCCTTTTCTCAAATTCGATACGTCCTTTGGCGAGCAAAAATCGCTTAACAGAATCGCGAGCAAGGTCTAAATCCATTGAATCAAAAGATTTTGTCTGTAAGTAAATATTCGTATTTCTTTTGTTGGCAAAAACAAACCAATGATTTTCTACGGGCAAAATGAGAGCAGATAGGACTTTCGTGGAGAAAAGTTCACTCAGTCCATCTGGTTTGTAAACTATCTTTTCCATTCCTTTGAAAAAACGGAGCGTTTCAGTAGGAAGCTCTGAAGGGTTAAGCTTTTTACAGATTATTTGTGAAGTTTGAGAGTCGTAAATCATCATATCATATTCTTCGTTTACTTCTTTTGTAAGACTCAAAACAGCAGTGATTTCCGATTCGATGATTTCGGAGATGACTTTTAGAAACCCTTCTAAAAGTTCTTCTTGCGATTTAGCGGATTCAAATAGATTTGTGAGCATCCATAGAGAACGATATTTTGGAAGGTAGCTCTTTGACTTTTCGTATGATGGAATAAACCACAGAGCGTATGCAAGAAAATCAACAACTTCGGTAAAGTTCGTCATCTTTTTTGGAATCTCGTTCGTCAAAATAATTCCGACCTTCTCATCGCCAGTTTCAACAGAGCTGTGAATCAGCTGTTCAACGTGTGCTTCTACAATGGTGCCATCTTTGAGTTGTATGGATAACTTTGAAAGTGAATTTCTATCTCCTATGTTCGAAACAGGGATTTTAGATTGGAGAGGAAGAAAGTTACTTAAAAGAATTCTGTAAATATCTCTGGATTTTTCGTAAAAAGCTACCGAGAGTTTTTCAACTCCGATGAATTCAGCTAATATATTTGCCACATTCTCCGCATCTGGAGAGTATTTATCTTTTTCGAATATTTCAGTTAACGCATAGCATATTTTTTTGCTTATCATTCATTATCACCTCGCGTATCATTTTCTTTGCCTTGGGAAGCAAGAAATTCCAAATGCCTTACTACATGAGTCCCACGCCAGTAAACTTTCCCACATTTTGGACAACGTTTGAAATGCTCGATTGTTTCAAAAACATATATGGGAACTTTCCCAGTTACTTCTTCTTTTGGGCAGTCTACTAAAACCTCGTTGCAATAAGCACAACGTGCAGGAGTATTCGGCAGTTGTGTATTTGTGTTCTTCAGTATTATCAAAAGCTCTTCGAGCTGTTCAGATGTTTTATTTTTCGTGATAAGTATTCCGCCACATGCCTTAGCCAGCTCTTTTGATTTTGTAACCAATGTTCGTTTTTTGTGTTTCAGAAGTTCCTTAATTGCTTGCTGATTTACTGTTTTGATAATCTCAGTATCAAAGCCTAGAATTCTTAATTTTTTCCCGAGCTTGACTACGGTTAAATCACAAAGGAATTTCAATTCATATTGTTGCTTGCTCATCTTCGATTCCTAACGATTTAAGTTCTCGATACTTTGCTAACTTCATTAGTTCTTTGACCCTTCTTGCTTTCTCTGTATTTATTTCTTGTCCGTCATCCAATTTCATTAGAATCTCATCAATCTCAGGATAGGTTAAACCAAAAGCTTCTTCATCTGTGACACCAGGAACAAGGTCTGGTGTTGGTGGTTTTTGGATGATCCTTTCTGGAACTCCCAAATACTTTGCAAGTTCGTAAACTTGTGTTTTGTAAAGATGTTTAATAGGTTCTATATCGACCGAGTCATCGCCCCATTTGACATACAATCCAAGGGCTAGTTCTGTCTTATTTGTTGTCCCCACCACACAATATCCGAGCTTTTCAGCCTCAAAATATAACTTGCACATTCTTGCCCTGTGTTTGGCTCTGTAATATGCAATGCCTTTCAAAAATAGTTCGTCACCTTCGTTTTTAAGGTCCATAACATATGGGTCGGGGTATCTTTGCCATCTTCGTTTTGCATAATCAATTTTTATCTTTTCTGGAATGAATGGCGCAGGTGGAAAGAGTTTGTATACGCCCATTGCACGGAGCACAGGGGTGATTGAGATGATTTTATAGTCTACTTTGAAATGTCTGCATACCATCTTTGCATCTTCGATACTTGTCATTGAACTGTCGCGTTCCGGAAGAATTAGGGCCTTTATTTTATCATGCTCTAAAGCCATTACAAGCAAAGCCAAGACAACTGCGGAATCAATTCCACCGCTGGCACCAATGACGGCACCCTTGAAGTTGTATTTTTGGATTGTATTTTTGATAAAGTTTACTATCCGTTCAACTTCAGCAGAAGGATTAAAGTTAGTCATTTACATCCCCTCGATATTTTTTAGGTTCTTTCATTAATATTTTAACACATTTTCTTAAAACATGTTAAAATATATAGCGACTACCGTAAATATCAGACCAGAGGAAGGGAGAATATAGGATTATGGAGAAGATACTTTTCATAGTAGGCATTTCATTGATAGAGTCATACGCCACTTTCTATTTGTTGTTTCCGAACTTTTCAGTAGGATGGTATCCGGTTGTGTTTGTAATATTGGCGTTTCTTCTTATTGGTTTGAATACTAAACTTAAAGATTTACTTGTTGTATCTGTTGTATCGCCGATAGTTTCTTTTTTTCTTCTCCAAATAGTTTCATACTTCAATTTTAGAAGCTATGCCACTTACAATATCTTATTGACTGTTTTGGCACGTGGGGCTGCTGGATTTGGAATTGCGTGGATGCTGGTAGGAGTTGTTGTTGGTAGTTTTGTGAATTTGTTGTTTACAAAGGGAAATGGAAGCAATGAGTATTAAAAAAAATGAAAAAAGTGAAGGGATTATCCCTTCACTTTCTTTATTATCTGCTCGTATATTTTCTCAAGTTGATTGTTCAGGTCTTCTAATGACGAGTTGTTAGTTACTATAATTCCTTCTGGTTCAATATCTTTCTGTCTTTCCAATATTTTTTCGATTAATTCTTCCTCATATCTTTCCTTGAGTCTTTCTTTTATCACATTTTCATCGCACACAACGGTAATTGTAATATCGCAACAGTCTATCCCTAACCTTCGTTTGATCGCCGCTTCTATGACGATATCTTTACCTCTTCTTGCATCTAATTCGTTTTTCAAAAGCTCAAGCATCGTGGGATGAACAATGCTTTCGAGTAACGCAAGTTTTTCGGCATCTGAGAAGACGATTGTTGCAACTTCTTTCCTATTACAAGTTCCAAAAACTTTCTTTATGCGTTCTTTGTTTATTTCAAAGGCAAGATGTCCGAGTTTATCCACGTTTATGTAATCAAAACCCTTTTGGGCAAAGAACTGTGATACAGTGCTTTTGCCGGTTGCTATCTTACCGGTAACGCAGACTACCATGTTCGTTCACCGATGTCTACTTAACTTAGATAATTCTTTCTCCCAAGTCTTGGTGGCTCATCTTTTCGTATTCCTCTTTGCTGAGTACTACCAGGCTTATATCATCGTCAATTTTGTTTGAAAGTTCTGCAATGGCTTGTTGTAGATTCCTCTCATCTTTTACAACGACTATAAATTCTTCGTCTTTTAGAAAGACAGCTATTGGGTCGAAAATACTCTTAAGAACTTCTACGTATTCTTTCATCATTCTACCTCAACTCTTTTCTGTGCGCTGTCTGAGTAATTGTATTCCTCAAAACCTTGACGTCCCATAAGCGCATATGTGATTTTCTTTCCGAGTTCGACACCAGGTTGGTCGTACGGATTAATGTTGAATAGGTGACCGGCGATAACGGTCGCAAGTTCGTAGTACATAATGAATTGACCAATATGGTATTCGTCAATTTTTGGGAATGTTACTGTTATTGAAGGTCTTCCGTGCTTTGCAAGTGCAAGTTGTGTACCGAGTTGTTCGCTGTTAAGCAATGTTGAAAGCTTCTTACCACCAAGGTAAGCAAGTTCAGGCTCGTTTTCATGTATCTTTGGTATTGTGATTTCTCTGTCAAATTGCTCTGTTCTTAGGAATGTTATTACTTTGTCATCTGGTCCTTCATTGTAGAGCTGGACTTGGGAGTGTTGGTCAACTGCACCAAGTGCTTTTACGGGTGTTTGACCTACGTGCACTTTATTTCCGTCGTTATCATACATCTTTCCAAGGCTTTCTGCCCATAACTGTCTATACCAATCTGCAAAGTAATACAATCTGTTTGAGTAGGCCATCATGACGGATATGTTGCGTTTCTTCAAATAATGCAGATAGTGTGTAACAGCAATCAACGCTGCTGGATTTTCCCAAAGCGGAGATTTAATAGTCTTATCATATGCATCCTTTGCTCCAATTATCAGTTCTTCGATATCAACTCCTGCTGCCTTAGCTGAAAGTAAGCCAACAGGCGTCAAAACACTGAACCTTCCGCCTACGTCTGGTGGTATCTCAAGCATTCTGATGCCTTCTGCTCTTCCGAGCCTTCTCAAGACACCTTTCTCTGGGTCTGTTGTGAAGATAAGGTGTTCTTTTGGGTCAAGTCCGTATGATTCAAGAATCCCCCTCACGATGAGGTAGTTTGCCATGGGCTCAGCTGTGGTTCCGGATTTTGAGATGATGTTGAACAACGTGGTCTTTGGGTCAACGCAATCGAGGACAGAGGATAAATAATCTGGGTCAACGTTGTCCACGACGAAAATTCTTAGGTATCCATTTCTTTCATCAACGCTCAGTGAGTTCCAATTTGCAGGTCTGAGTGCGTTTTGAATTGAGATATTACCAAGCGCGGAACCTCCGATTCCCAAAACGACTAAGTTATCGAATGTAAATATGAAATCACTCAACTCGTTGACCGAGTCAATCCATTTTCGTGTTAGCACAGCATTGACAAAACCAGGCTTATTTTCATCAAGCCTTTTTAAAAATTCCTCTACTTTCGCAGAATACGCATCAATTTCTGCAGTTTCAAGTCCACCTTGCACATTTTCTGCAAGTGTGTACGTAAAATCGAATTTTAGCACGAGTCACACCTCCATACTGCCTTATACAGCAATAGTGTTTTCAACATTTTTCTTGATGAATGTTACGATGTTTACTTCGATTATCGGTGTCTATGGAGTATATTGAAACCTTTTAGTATTTAATTGGAGCTATTATCGGTAAATCTTTGAGCAGGTTTCTTGGGTTCAAATATGTGAGTTCAATTAAGAAAGCACTAGCAACAACGGTTCCTCCAACTTTTTCAACAAGTCTTTTCAGTGCGAGTGCAGTTCCACCGGTAGCAAGGACATCATCTACTATCAAAACTTTTTGACCAGGTTCAATTGCATCTTCGTGGATATGCAATTCTGCCTTGCCATATTCTAGTTCGTATGTATCACTGACAGTTTTGTATGGTAATTTTCCAGGTTTCCTAACAGGAACAAAGCCTTTGCCAAGAAGGTAAGCAATTGGAGCACCGATAATAAACCCACGTGCTTCTGGACAAACAACCAAGTCGAATTCATATTTCTTGACTTCTTCTACAATGGTATCAATAGCGTATCTAAATGCTTCTGGGTTTTTGATGAGAGGGGTTATATCTCGGAAAATAACGCCCTTTTGTGGGAAGTCTGGAATGTCTCTTATAAACGCTTTCAAATCCATGTGGTTTTACACCTCCATCGTGCTCTGTATTTTTTCACGTATATATTCTACCACAAAAGTTTGTAGATTGAATACATGAATGCGGATAATATTCCACCGTATACAGGAGCTTGTAACCATGAAAAGAGTATCTTGTTAAATGTTTTTGGGTTTTGTAACTTTGTACCCTTTGAAAAGCCTACACCAACCAAACTGCCAACTATTGCATGGGCTGGTGAAACTGGAAGCCCGATAAGAGAATACAAGCCCACAGTCAGAGCTTGCGTTGCTATTGTAACCATCGCTGTAAAATCGTCGAGAGCTATTAGTTCTCGACCAAGTGTGTAAATTGTTTTTTTGCTCAGCAAAAGGACACCCGCACTTAACGACAACCCACCTATTAGCAAAAGCAAATAGACGTTGTAGCCTTTTTGATAAAGTATTCCGGTAATCTTTCCGACGTTGTTTGCCCCCATAGAATATACTCCATATATTGTGAAAATCCACAGGAAAATTCTCAAGATGTAAGTTCTAACTTGCAAGTTACGTATGCCTCTGAACACAACTGCGAGAACTTTTTGAAGAATGAAGCCAAGCAAGAACGCAACCACAGGTGTAGAGAACCATCCTAAGACTATATACAACAGTAACTGAGTGTTGATGTTCTTGAGTAAAATACCAACTCCGACGTTGGCACCTACTATTGCTTGTGTCACGGAAATAGGTAAGCCATTTCTTAAGAAAAATAGCATCACTATTGCTGCTGAGATGTTGATTATAACTATCCCAGGCAAATCAACTTTTACTATGCCAGAAGATACTTTAAGTCCAGGTCTACCCCCCAGTAAAGCACCAATAATAACTACCACGGCAGCGATAGTTATCATTTTTTTCATTTTGAAAATTCCGTTTCCAACGGTAACACCTAATGTGTTCCCTGCGTCATTTCCACCCATTATTATGCCAAGAAATATCGAAGGTAGAAAGATTAAAACATCAATTATGAGCACTGCCGACAAGCGCCTCCCCTATCAAGGTGTATCATATGTCTGTGAAGATGTAATTGCGATATTGGAAAGTATAAAGCGCAGTAGCGAAATATTATACTACGTATTCCTCCATGTTTGAACAATACGTGAAAGCAAAGGGACACGATTACGCGTGTTTTTTTGAAAGTTATAAAAACAAAAGAGGGTACAGTTCATTTTTGTACCCTCTTTCGCAACTTTTCATTATTTTGGAGCAGGCGGTGGGACTCGAACCCACACCCTCCTCCTTACCAAGGAGGCGCTCCACCGCTTGAAGCTACGCCTGCGCCCAGCAAACTTTGGGTGTCTGACCGATGTTTATTTTACCAAATACTCCTAAAATGGTCAAGACTGTGCAATGCGATTTTGAAAATATTACTCTTCTTCGTCTTCATCTTCATCTTCTTCGTCTAAGTCTACGAAGAAGTCTTCGCCGCCCATCATTTCTTCCCAAATTTTTGCTACTTCGTTGAATTCTTCTTCACTCTCAATTGAATCGAGGAAAACGTTACCATTTTCATCTTCTGTCTTGACGAAAAGGTATGTATCTCCAAATTCAGAAACTTCATCATTTTCTACGAAGATTTCTTCGCATACCCAGTATGTCTTTCCTTTGTTCTCAACTTCTCCGAGTAAGACGAAGTGGTGTTCATTTCCTTCCTCGTCCATAAGAGTGAATGCATCAATGTGGTCATGGTGTTCATGGTCATGATCATGATGGTGATGGTTGTGTTCGTGGTCAAACATGTCAATCTCTCCTTCCTTAAAAAGATAAAAATACAAGTAATATCATACCACAGAATGGGATTTTTGGTTTAAATCTTAGTTAACATTACGTTTTGTTTATCTTAATGCAGTTTTTTGTTCTTTAGGAAATGAAAGACTCACTTGTTTTCTTCAGTCACTTCACTTATCAATCTTCTGAGCAGTTTGTCCGAAAATTCCCCTTTCAGACCGGGCAAGTTTGAGAGGTTGACCAACATTCTTATGAATGCTTCAAAAGAATCCTTGGGCACGACATGCGAAAGTTTTAAAAGGTTTTGCGCGATAGTTTCTATTCGGTTTGAAAGTTTCTCGAGTTCTTTGTCGTCGACCGTTGTTAGATAATCGATTAACCTAATCAGAAGTCCGTTCGCCTGGTGAATATCTAAAGATGCGGGGATATTCCCTTCCAACAGTATCTCGGAAGGACTATGTATTTTCCCTGCGAGTGATTTGTCTATAAACACTTTTGCAGCTTCCGGTCCCACGATACCACTTGCAAGAATATACAGGTATTCTTTTTTGTCATCTTCGGACATCAGTGACAAGACTTTGCTTAATTTGTGCCAACTCCTTGGACTGGGTTTGATAGAAGCTTTGAGGGAAACACTTTCGTGAACGGAGAGAAATTCTGGATATTTAGATATAAAGTCTATTACTTCTTCTTCTATCCGATTTTTCCTTGCCCATTCTACCCATTCGTTTGGGTCTGGGTGAATCTCGAGGATGAAAAACCTGCTCAGGAACGCAGGGTCGGTGATGAGTTCGACTTGGTCGTAGTTTTCGTCTGGTGGGTTCATGGAAGCCATTATCCACGTGCCTTCTGGAAGGATATGGTTATGTATCCTTTTATCCACCAAAAGTTGCATTATGGCGTTTCTTATGCTTCGGTGAGCTCGGTTTATTTCATCCAAGAGAATAATCGTATTCCCATCTTCTGGCCACCAATCAGGAGCCAAGAATTTTGTCTTATTTTCATCCCTCGCAGGTAGACCTATTAAATCACCTGGTTCCATTTGGGAAAGAACCAGTATGACTAGTTTCCTACCAGTCTCCTGGGCGATTTCACGCGCTATATCAGTTTTTCCCACGCCAAAATGACCAATTAGCAGGGGAATTTCCCCCGCTTCCATTATTTTCCTTGATAGATACTTTGCTTCACGAACAGTCAACATTTTCACCTTCTTTGGTTTGCTTTTTATTCTTCAGGAGGTATTTCTATTTCTTCTTTTCGAACAACTTCAAAAGCCTCATTTTCTAATTTTCTTGACTCGTCTGATTGTTGAAAAACTTGTTGGTGGTTTTCTTGGTTTTCCTGATTTCCCTGGGTTTCACGGATTTCTGATTGTTCAGGAGTTTCAAAGAGCATTTTACCTATGCTTTCAAACGAAGCGCCACCAGCTTGTCTTACCAATTCTTCAATCATACTTTCATCTTTGAATGTATCCGTTAAGCTGTAAACAAATGTTCTTCCGAGCTTCCTTCTTTTGATAACCCCAGCAACGAGAAGTTGTTTTATAAGGTTAGAAGAATCCTTACCGCGCATGCTATCTATTTCGAGTTTGGTAGCTTGTCTTCGAACTGCCAAAAATACCGCTATTTCAAGTTGAGCAGGCGAAAGGCTACCAAGGTTTCTGCGCCTGGCTACTTTTGAAACCGCATCGGCAAACTGTGGTTTTGTGTAGAATCGATAATAATCTTCTATTTGTTTTAATTCAATTCCATGTTCCTCAGAATCGTATTTTTCTCTTAGATATTTAAGTATCTCGTCAAGTTCTTCCTCAGGTATTTTAGTTAGCTCAGCAAGGATAGTTTTGGATACTCCCCTCGAAGCGAAGATGATGGCTTCAACAAGCGATATTTTTGTAGGTTCCAGACTTTGGATTGGTTTGTTTATATCATTTACATCACTTTCCAACATTTGCGACATCTTGTCTCACCACTTTTCTTAAAACAAAATCATCGTCTATTGTGTATCTTTCAAATCTGATTAATTCCAAAACAGCTAAGAATTTTACAATAATTTCGTATTTGGAAGAACTGTCCCTGAGTAGGTCAAAAAGATTGACCACATCGTATTTTTCTTCGATTTCCTCCATTATTTTCTCCAAAGAGTAGTTTTCTTTCTTTATAATGTAGACCTTCTGTTTAACTTCAACCTCTTGCAATGCCGCTTTGACAATTTTGACCAGTTTCTTTTCATCCACTTTTGGAAATGTATATGGCACTTTGACGGGATATTGGTCAGCAGAGCTTTTGTTCAAGATTTGCTCGGTTAGTTCTTTGAGTCTGGCGTATTCTTCAATACGCCTTATGAGTAATTCTCTTTTGTATTCATATTCCTTCTTTTCTTTTTCACTCATCGGTAGTAAGCTTTTTGATTTGAGTTCTAATAAATAAGCAGCAGTTGCGATGAATTCGGATGTGACGTTAAGGTTTAGTTCCTCCATTTGGTTAACATAATACAAAAACTCATCCGCCAGTTGTGATATAGACAACTGACGGATGTCTATCTTTTTCTTTTGCACTAAGTACAAAAGTAAATCAAGGGGACCTTCGAATTCAAGTTGCTCAAGTTTGAATAACAGCTCCATAATCTGCTATCAGAAGAAACCTTCTTCCTCCACTATGGATTCGTAAGGAATTTCGTATATCTCCAGAATACTTGCAACGCTTTCGGCATCCTTGCTGTCAACCTTTATTGAAACAAGTCTTGAATCACCGTCTTTGATTGTCAAAATCGAGAGGATGTTGATTTTGTTGTTTGCAAGCACATCGATAATTTTCTTCAGTTCTCCGGGTTTGTCCGGTAAGGTAAGGTTAATCCTAACACCGTGCTCATCCATAGCTGCCATTTCGGTCATTGCCTCAAGAACTTCTTGAATGGTTAATACGCCTATCACTTCGCTGTTAGAGTTTACAACGGGTAGTATCGTTTCTTTGTTTTCAATAAGCATCATCGCGGCTTCTTCAATGGTTGAATCTTCAACGATGTAAAAATCTGGGAATACAACATATGGACCTACCTTTTCGTCCATTTCCACTTCTTTGATTACAGATTTGTGGAGCAAACCATCGAATTTTCCATCATCGTCGATAACTATACAATAATCGCAAGAATGTTTTCTCATTTCGTGGAGCGCTTCTGTTATGGTTTGTGTGTTCTTTACCTTTGGAAAGAATGTGTTTACCCATCTCACTGCCTTCATTTTTTATACCTCCCTTGCAGTTTGCAGTCTTATTTGCTGTGAATTTTTGATTTTTTAGAAATAGTAATAATAAACCTCACCGCTATCGGAACAGTAAACGGCACCGCTATCGGAACAGTAAACGGCAAACGATGTAGTTGAATTGCCGATTTTGAATATCTCAAGTGGATAGTCACCTGTGTCAAGGATAGTGAAGTCTTCGCCATTCGTTGTAACCATGACCTTGTTGTAAGGAGCGCTTAATACCACAACGAAATTACCAATTTTTGAAATCTGAGTTGGTGTAAAAGGCACTTGGAATGAATTCACTACACTGTCATCTTTTATTACATATACAGTTGAATTCGACATCGAAGAAATGTAATAATCCCCTGAATCTTTGTCATAGTATGCACTTGAAATGTATGAAGCTAGCTTCGTTATTTTCCCGGTTGATAAATTGTAGACTTTACCACCTCGTGTGTCAACAAGTAAGTCATTTACAAGAATGGAAGGAGTTGTTAATCCGATTTTGACAGGTTTTTCCCCCAGAAACTCCACATCGTAATTGTCGTTCCAAAGGTAAGTTCCCAAAAGTTTTCCTTTCCACAAGAATATATAACCTGGAGAACCGGTAAAATTACTTACAGAGAGTTGTTTCAGATTCTTATCGAAAACGTATGCTGCCCCACTTTCAAGCAGTATATATATTTTTTCACCATCAAAGATGCTGGCTTGTATCCGTCTATCGAATTTTACTGTAGAAAGCAGCTCACCACTGAGAGCCATTTTTGATAAATATGGACCTGTGCGATCTACAATAATGTAACTATCTTTCAAATCGTATACTGCAATAACAAAGTTTCCAATGTAGTTATAAAAGTCGAGAATTTGTTTACTTGAAAGTTCATAAAGTGCCATTTTTCTACCGAATGGGTCGATGAAAATAACATCGCCGTTGGTGCGGTAGTTTCTAAATGAATACTTGATGCCTACGTAAACTTTTTCGATAACTACACCGAATAGTGTGTTGTAGAAAATTAGTAGAACCAAAAGAATGAAGCTGGCAAGATGAGTTTTAGAAACTTTATAGGTACTCAGTTTGGCTTTTACTGTCAGGTTTTTTACAGTAGCTCGCATATTCTCTTCAACAACTCCTTTGCTACCTCTTCCTTTTTGCCTTCAATCATTATTGTAGGTTTGTCTCTAAAAACCAAGTATACTTGATTCTCATTGCTTCCCATAGCTTTCCTTGCGTCGTTAGCCACGATGACATCTGCGTTCTTTTTCATAAGCTTTTCGTAGGCGTTTTCGACGATATTTTGAGTTTCTGCTGCGAATCCCACAACTACTTGTCCGGGTGACTTGTTTTTACCCACAAACTCAAGTATATCAGGAGTTTTTGAAAGTTCCAATATCAGTTTGTCCTGGGTCTTTTTGATTTTTTCTTGCGCACTTTGAGTAGGTGAATAGTCTGCTACAGCGGCACACATAATAAGTATATCATACTCCTTGTATTTTTCCAAAACAGCTTCGAACATCTCTTTTGCGCTTTCTACAGAGACATACAAATCTACGTAGTAAGGAATTTGCAGGCAAGTGGGACCAGATATGAGGCATACTTGTGCTCCTAACCTTTTTGCTATCTTTGCTATAGCATATCCCATTTTACCGCTTGAATGGTTAGAAATGTATCTTACGGGGTCAATGGTTTCTCTCGTGGGACCTGCAGTGACCAACACTTTCTTTCCAAGCAAAGGCTTTTCTTCTGTGAGAATCCTTATGAATTCAATTATCTTTTCATTTTCTGGATATCTTCCTTTCCCAACTTCACCGCAAGCAAGGTGACCAGCTTCCGGCTCCACAATTTGCCATCCATGCTGTTTTAATTTTTCGATATTTTCTATCGTCATATCATTTTCGTACATTCTCGAATTCATAGTTGGGACGATGATTTTGGTTGGCTTGTTAAAAGCAAGTGCGGTTGTTGTCAACAAATTATCAGCAAAACCATGTGCAAGTTTTGCAATAGTGTTTGCTGTTGCAGGTGCGATAAGTAATACATCTGCCCATTTCGAAACTTCTGTGTGGATAATCCACCCACGCTCTATTTCGTAAGTGTCGGTGAACACTTCGCAGTTTCCAACGGAAGAAAAGACAATAGGGCTAATAAGCTTTGTTGCATTCTCTGTCATGATTACTTTCAAATTCCATCCTTCCTTGCGTATCTTACTAGCCAGGTCCACTGCTTTGTAAATAGCGATACCAGAGGATATACCCAACAGAATGTTCATTGTTCCCACCTCGCATGCAATTCTTTAGACTTGATGTGACCTTTCGCACTCCAATTATACCACTATATTCTTAATTTCACATATTATTGTTGCTGAAGCGCTTATTGAAAGGTCTTGTTTTGGCGGTAGCTTGTTTGTGCAGAGGTTCATTAACTTCAAGTATGGAACTGCGTTTTTTTGTAAAAAAAACCGATTTGTGGTCAAAAAAGTTGTCAAAATCATTATTCTAACTTGTTTCTTGGTATTTTGCGTGATTGTAATAGTGTTAGCTTGACTTAAAACCGAGGATTGTGTTAAAATACAAACAAAAAAATTAAGGATGTTACATTTCTGTACGTTCCATGATGGAAAAGGTTTTTTCCAGATTTTTTAAATTCTTTCAAGGGAGGGAGTAGGTATGAGAAAGTTTGGAAAACTTTTAGTGGTTGCACTTTTACTCAGTTCGCTCAGCATATTCGCCGTCATCAAGATAGGTGCGCTTTTGCCTCTTACTGGTGGTGTTTCTGCGTTCGGTGATTTGGTGAAAAAAGGTATTGAACTTGCACACGAGGAGAAAGGAACGGTTCTTGGCCAAAAGATTGAAGTTGTTTATATGGACACGCGCAGTGAAAAAACAGAAGCTGCGAATGGTATTGCGAGGTTGATTGATAAAGAAGGCGTCATAGCAGTGATTGGTGAAGTTATCAGCGGTAATTCCATTGCAGCTGGTGAAATTGCAGAAAAGAAAAAAGTTCCTATGGTCAGCCCATCATCGACAAACCCACTTGTTACTCAAGGAAAAAAGTTTGTTTCGAGGGTTTGCTTCATCGACCCACTTCAGGGAACCGCACTCGCTGAATTTGCGGTTAAGACGCTAAAAATTAAAAAGGCAACGGTATTCACAGATGTTGAACAAGATTACAGTGTTGGCTTGTCTAATTATTTCATCCAAAGGTTTAAGAAATACGGTGGTCAAGTGCTCCAAGTTCAATATAAATCTGGTGACCAAGAGTTCAGTGCACAACTTTCACAAGCACTCGCGTTTGGTAGTGAAGCAATAGTCGTTACAGGTTATTACAACGAGATAGCTCTTGTGGCACAGCAAGCAAGGTCACTTGGTTTCAAAGGTTACATCCTGGCTGGAGATGGAGCCGACGCACCTGAGCTTATCAAAATCGGTGGTCAAGCTGTTGAAGGTATATACTTCTCAGACCACTACCACCCAGATGCACCTGTGACACCTGTTTCAAAGAAATTTGTTGAGGCATTTGTAAAGAAATACGGTGTCAAACCATCAACACTTTCGGCTCTTGGTTATGATGCATACATGCTTGTTGTTGAAGCAATTGAAAGAGCAAAGACAACAAAACCAGAGCTTATAGCTACTGCAATAAGGTCTATTAAGAATTTCCAAGGTGCAACTGGGGTTATTACGATTGACAGAGATGGCAATGCGACAAAAGATGTAGTTATTTTGACAGTTAAAAATCAGCAGTTTGCATTTGCCGCTAAGATTTCTGCAAGTGAATTGAAATAAATTTAAGTTTAATAAGGTGGGGGAAAATTCCCCCACTTTTAGACGAAACATACTGAAAAAACTAAACAGGAGGTGCTGTGGCATGAGGAAAACTCTTAGTATTGTGCTTCTCCTACTTACCCTCAGTATCTTTGCCGATATTAAGATTGGTGTGCTCCTGCCTATGACAGGTGGGCTTTCTGCTTTTGGTGATTGGACGAAGAAAGGTATTGAACTTGCATATGAACAGAAAAAGACTGTGCTAGGTGAAAAGATAGTGCTTGTTTATGTTGATACAAGAAGCGAAAAAACAGAAGCGGCAAACGCTATGGCACGGCTTATAGATAAAGAAAAAGTCGTCGCAGTTATAGGTGAAATCTCCAGCAGTAATTCAATGGCTGCTGCAGAAATAGCAGAAGCAAGGAAAGTTCCACAAGTTGCAGTTACATCAACAAGCCCACTTGTCACTCAAGGTAAGAAGTTCGTTTCAAGGGTTTGCTTTATCGATCCGTTCCAGGGAACCGCGTTGGCAGAATTTGCAGGGAAGAACCTTAAGGTTAAAAAGGTAACGATATTTATCGATATCGAACAAGACTACAGCGTATCTATGACAAATTATTTCGTTGAACGTTTCGAGAAAAAATATAAAGGTCAGGTTCAGAAGGTTCAGTATAAATCGGGAGACCAGGAATTTAGCGCTCAAATTGCACAAGCAATTGCTTTTGGAAGCGATGCGATAATGATTCCTGGTTTTTACAATGAAATAGCTTTGATTGCACAGCAAGCACGCTCTATGGGATTCAAAGGTTACATCCTGGCTGGCGATGGTGCAGATGCTCCCGAACTAGTTAAGATAGGTGGAAAAGCGGTTGAAGGGCTCTATTTCACAACGCATTACGTTCCTGAAGCGGCAAATACAAAGATATCAAAAGATTTTGTTGAAGCATTCAAAAAGAAATACGGGACACTACCAGCTATGAATGCCGCACTTGGATATGATGCATATATGCTTATTGTTAATGCAATTGAACGTGCAAAATCAAAGGACCCAGTGAAGATAAACGAAGCTATCAGAGCCACAAAAGGCTTCCAGGGTGTTAGCGGTACTATCACTATAGATGCTAACGGAAACCCAATAAAAGATGTGATAATAGTCAAGGTCCAAAACGGGCAATTCAAATACGAAACAAGGATAGAACCTAAGGATTTGCAATAATAATTGAAAGCCCCTACCTCACGTAATGTGAGGTAGGGCTTGATTTGTTCAGTTTAAGATGGGGAGGTGCCTGTATTGACTATAAACCTGACGATTTTTGTTCAGAATTTATTCAACGGACTCATGGTTGGTGGTCTGTACGCGCTGATAGCTGTCGGTTATACTATGGTCTATGGCATATTGAGGTTAATTAACTTTGCATTTGGTGACATTATGGTTATGGGCATTTACTTTGCCTTTTACGGTGCTACTTTGATAAGGCTGAGCTTCCCGTTAGCTGTGATTATCTCACTTGGGGCTACTGCGATTTTAGGTGTTCTAATCGACAGGTTGGCTTACAAACCGCTGAGAAATTCGCCAAGAATTTCCGCACTGATAACGGCAATAGGTGTTTCATTCTTTATTGAGAGCTTTGCTGTGGTGTTCTTTGGTCCCAATTACAAGGCATTCTTGGAGGCTTTGCAGAATAAGACAATAGCATTTGAATCGTTTGTTATTGGTAATGTGTATTTGCCGAAGATTATTTTCATAATACTTGGGATAACAGCAGTTGCACTTTTTGTACTCTTTTTAATCGTTTACAAAACGAAGATTGGAATGGCTATGAGAGCAATAGCGGCTGACATACCTACCACATCTTTAATGGGAGTGAACGTGGATAACGTAATAGGTTTCACGTTTGCCATTTCTTCTGCACTCGCAGCTCTTGCAGGAGTCATGTGGGCACTGAGGTATCCGAGCTTTTATCCTTACACAGGTTTTGTGCCTGGGTTGAAGGCGTTCATTGCGGCTGTTCTTGGTGGAATTGGTTCGATTGGTGGTGCGGTGCTTGGTGGTATTTTGCTTGGTGTGATTGAGATGATGATAATAACGTTTTTCCCAACCCTTATGCAATACAAAGATGCCTTTGCTTTTATTATTCTCATATTGATTCTCCTCGTAAGGCCAGCAGGTCTCCTAGGCAAACGTGCTGTGGAGAAAGTTTAAGTCGGAGTTGGGGTGAGAGCGATGAAGAGCAAAGCAAAAAGAGACTTAGGATTAACAATTCTATTCTTAATAGTTGTCATCATTCTGCTGGCAATTGCTGATGCAAAGTTTGATTCATACAAAAAGCAGATTCTTTCTTTGATGGCAATATACGGTATAATGGCGGTGAGTTTGAATCTTGTCAACGGAATTACCGGTGTATTCTCACTTGGGCATGCAGGTTTCATATTGCTTGGAGCTTATACATCGGCACTCTTGACAATACCACCAGACCAGAAAGCGATGATATTCATCATAGCCCCGCCAAGTCCTTTGATTGCAAATTTACACACGGATTTTTTAACAGCAACAATAATCGCGGGTTTGGTTGCGGCATTTGGTGCGTTCATCATAGGGTTCCCGGTTCTAAGACTTTCAGGCGATTATCTTGCAATAGCTTCACTTGGCTTTTCTGAAGTGCTTAGAATTCTTGCACTTAACTTACAATCCGTTACAAACGGTTCGCTTGGGTTGAAAGGGTTGCCGAATTACACAAACATTTGGTGGAGCTGGGGTTGGCTCTTTGTCACAATAGTTTTTATCGTAAGTCTTGTGAAGAGTTCATATGGTAGGGCACTTTTGGCGATACGGGACAATTCTATTGCTGCTGAAGCTATGGGTATAAATGTTTTTAAGCATACGCTTTTGTCGTTTGTGATAAGTGGATTTTTTGCTGGTATTAGTGGTGCGCTTTACGCACACTGGCTTACAACAATTGACCCAAGGATAACGACCTTTGGACCGATACTTACTTACTATGTACTTATCATGGTTGTTCTTGGGGGGCTTGGAAGCATAAGTGGTTCAGTTGTTGGTGCGATAATCTTTGCATTCTTGATGGAATGGCTTAGAGCTTTCGAGCAGCCATTTACACTCTTTGGAAGACAATTTCCAGCAATCCAAGGTATGAGGATGCTTGTATTGTCTGTGCTCTTTGTTGTCACAATGATTGTGTGGAAAAGGGGAATTTTTGGAAGAAGCGAACTTACTTGGGAAGGAATAATCAACTTCTTCAAGCGAATTGGCTTGAGAAGGAGTGGTGAAAAATGAGCAATGTAGTCCAAGATAAATCAAATAATATCAACAATAGGCGAGTAATTCTCAAAATGGACCATGTCACGATGCAATTCGGAGGTCTAACAGCTGTAGATGATTTTGATAACGTTGCTTACGAAGGTGAGATTTTAGGAATTATAGGTCCGAACGGTGCTGGTAAGACAACAGCGTTCAATGTTATCACAGGAATTTACTATCCAACAAAGGGTAGGATAATTTTCGACGATATAGACATTACACCGTATAAACCGCATCAAATTACGCACCTTGGAATAGCAAGAACATTCCAGAATATCAGACTCTTTGGAACATTAACAGTTCTTGATAACGTGCTTGTAGCGATGCACCACCTACTTTCTACAAGGGATGCGGATGAGATTCTCAAAAAGCATGGCAAAACACCGAAGATAAAAGGACGCCTCTGGTTTTGGCGTGCTGTAACAAAGATAGGATATAAAAAGAAAGAAATGGAAATGCGGGAAAAAGGTATGGAACTTTTGAGAAAGGTTGGACTTGACCATCTGGCACACGAACTTGCTTCATCACTTCCATATGGTCAGCAGAGAAAACTTGAAATTGCAAGGGCGTTGGCTACAGAACCAAAATTGTTACTTTTGGATGAACCTGCAGCTGGTATGAATCCAAAGGAATCTGAGGAATTGATGGAATTCATCAGGTACATTAGGGATGAATTCAAGCTTACGGTGATACTCATTGAGCACGATATGAAGGTTGTTATGGGTGTGTGTGAAAGGATAATAGTTATGGATTCTGGAAAGATTATCGCGGAAGGGACACCGGAAGAGATAAGCAGAAACCCGAGGGTTATAGAAGCTTACTTAGGTAAGGAGTGGGAACATGCCGGTGCTTGAAGTTGAAGGACTCCACGTATTTTACGGTGCAATACATGCTATTAAAGGCATTTCTTTTAAGGTAGAGCAAGGTCAGGTGGTTACACTTATTGGTGCTAACGGTGCCGGAAAGACAACCACACTTTCCACAATAGCTGGTTTGGTAAAACCAAAGAGGGGAAGAATATTGTTCAACGGAAAGGATATTCAAGACCTGCCTCCACACCAAATTAACAGAATGGGTGTTTGTCTTGTCCCCGAAGGAAGAAGGATATTCCCTAACTTAACGGTTATGGAAAACTTGATGATGGGTGCTTTCAATAGAAAAGACAAAGATGGAATTAAACAAGACCTTGAATGGATATTTACACTCTTTCCAAGGCTGGCTGAAAGGAAAAGCCAGCTTGGGGGAACACTCTCTGGTGGTGAGCAACAAATGCTTGCAATTTCCAGAGCTCTCATGAGTAGACCAAAGGTTCTCATGATGGATGAACCATCGCTTGGTCTTGCACCAATACTCGTTGAGGAAGTTTTTGAAATTATTAAGAAACTCAATTCTGAGGGTATGACAATTCTACTTGTGGAACAAAACGCCGTTGGTGCATTGAATATATCACACTACGGATACGTTTTGGAAACAGGTAACATCGTTCTCGAAGGACCTGCAAAGGAACTACTAAAGAACGAACAAGTAAAGAAAGCCTACCTCGGATTGTAAAATCTCATCTTAACACCTATTGATAGTTGTCGAAAGCCAATAAATACAATATCTTGGGTGGGATTTTGGAAATTCCCACCCTTTTTTCTTGACAGCAAGGGGCGGGGTGTGATACTATATATTGTGTAGATGTTTAAAAATTATACGACATAATGTATTTTATCTTCGTTTTATCGACTCCCTTTCGGCTCTTAATCACTTCTATCTAACGCCAACTTAGACTTTGTGGGGGATGTATATGGAGATTACGCAATCAAAAAGTGTTATTTTAGAATCTTTCCAGTCATTGATATTAGGTAAACCACTTTTGCGAGTTGTTCGTGTGATGCAAGGAGACCATCCGAGCTTACCTTCCGTAAGTGTTTATTTCCAAGGATGCGATGCCTATCCAAAGTGTTTGGGATGTCACAATCCAGAGACGTGGGACTTTGATGAAAAATTTGCTGTTGATTTTTCTCACTTGGCGAAGCACGTGGTAGCTAAGATTGATACCCTTTTAAATGTGTATGACAAAGTTGCTCTTGTCCTGCTGGGTGGAGAGCCACTTTCTTCAAGGAACAGAAAGTATGCTTACATGCTTGCAAAAGTTGTCAAGGAAGTTTTCCAAGAAAAAGTAGTTGTACTTCTTTACTCTTGGCGGACTCCTAAGGATTTATTAGAACTCGACGTGCCTCTGGATTACTTCGATGAGTATGTGCTTGGACGTTATCTACAAAAATATCATCGCGATGGATTTCCTGCATCAGCAAACCAACTTTACTTAAGCAAAGAAGAACTCAAGCAAATTTTTGAGACTTTGAAAATCAAAAAGCAAGAGAAGAAGGGGGAAGTGTTATGCAACTTTTGAAAGACATGCTAAAAGCTTTCAGCTTTTCAGATGACTTTGTTGATGAAATTTCAAATGTGCCTGAAGAGTTTTTGGAGTTAGAAGGTCTCAACTGGCAACTCGATGTGGTGAAGTTTACTGAACATTTCTTCAGTAATGGGATTTTGAATTCCACAATAGATGCGAACGCTAATGTAAGAAGCACGAATGTGTACACATACTTCAACGAGGTTGTGAAGCCTTGGTCAAAATTGTATTCCATTTACTACATCTACGAACGTATGAAATCACTCTTTGGACAAGAGGACGCAAAAAAGTTTCTCAGATACCAGATGTATGGAGACATATACCTGCATGATGCCCACCATGCTGCATTCGAACCATATTGTTATGCTTACTCGCTAAGACCGATTGTGGAAAAAGGATTGTTCTTTATTGACAGTATAAAGTCAGTCCCTGCAAAGCATCTTTCTTCATACATCCAGCATGTGATTCAGTTTGTCATGTTTGCTTCCAACCAACAATCAGGTGCGGTTGGTTTGCCTGATTTCTTTGTCTGGCTTGCTTACTTTTACAGAAAAGATTTAGAAAGCGGAGTAATACCAAAAGATAAAGCTCAGGAATATCTGCACCAGCACTTCCAGATATTCACGTATTCCATCAACCAACCTATAAGGGGCACCCAATCGCCTTACACGAATTTTACATACCTTGATAGGAATTACATCAGAACGATATTCGAAGGCGAGACATATCCAGATGGTTCGGTTATTACGGAATATGTGGAAGATATAATCGCCCTGCAAAAAGAATACTGGTTGTGGATATCTAAAGAAAGGGAAAAACAGATGTTTACATTCCCTGTATTAACAGCATCTTTGCTCTACAAGGATGGAAAGTTTGTCGATGAGGATAGCGCACGGTTCATAAACAAAGTCAATATGAAATGGCAAGATACGAACTGGTATGTTTCTGATAGTATCGATGCAGTTGCTTCGTGCTGTAGGTTAACAAGTTCGACAAGGGAGTTAAAGTTCAAGCTGGGACCTGATAAATTAGCGGGAATGGTCAATTCTATTGGTGGCTCTGATTTGAACATAGGTTCGTTCAAGGTGGTTACGATAAACCTGCCAAGGATTGCATTGGAGACTAAATCGAAAGAGGAGTTCATGCAAAAACTCCAAGAGAAAGTTGTGTTAGTCCAAAAAGTGTTGGCAACGATAAGAAATATCATCCAGGAAAGAATTCAGCAAGGGGTTCTTCCACTTTACAATTTGGGTTTGATGGATTTGAACAGACAATACGGAACGGTTGGTATAAACGGGTTGTATGAAGCTTTGGAGATAATGGGTTTAACGACAGTCGATATAGATGGAGTGAAATACTCTCAAGAGGGTGAAGAGTTCGCAAGTCAATTGCTTGATGAAATCAGAAGGCTCAACGACGAAGCTTTTGAAAGGTATGGATTTACGTTCAACATAGAACAGGTTCCAGCCGAAAAGGCGGCAGTTACTTTGGCACAAAAAGATAGGCTTCTTTACGGCACAGATTATGTTCTCTACTCAAACCAATGGTTACCTCTTACAACAGACACAGACATGCTCAATAGGATAAAGTATTCAGGAATGCTCGATAAAAAAGTCTCTGGAGGGGCTATATTGCATATAAACATCGACTCACCATTCAGAAGCGAAGAAGAAGCATGGCATATGGTGAATTTAGTTGCAAAGATGGGAGTAGTGTATTTTGCGTTTAATCAAAAGATAAGCGTATGTGAAGAAGGACATGCGTTCTATGGTTCCAAATGCCCAACGTGTGGGAAGAACAAAACAGATGAATACATGAGGATAGTTGGTTACTTGGTGCCAGTTAGCTCATTCAACAGCGTGAGGAAAAAAGAAGAATACCCAAAGCGGGTATTCTACAAAGCATAAAACACTAATCCCCATCCCCCTTTGCTCCGCATTTTAGAAAGAGCAAAGAAAAACATTAGAATTTTTTGTTAAAACATTCTCAACTGTCCCTCTGGGACAGTTTTTTTCGTCGATTTTATTTTCTTCATCTGACCTTCTTTCAAAACACCGACTTTCTTTTCTATATCACTCTTTTCAACGATTATGTTAAGGATTTCCTTAGCTCTTTCAACAATGCTCTGTGGTAAACCAGCGATGGCGGCAACTTCTATTCCATAACTTCTATCGGCAACTCCTTCGACAACTTTGTGAAGGAAGATAACACCATCTGGAGTTTCTCTGACCTCGATAGTTAAATTTTTAATTCCAGGGTACATATCGGCCAACTCAGTCAGTTCTGTAAAGTGTGTAGCAAACACTGTTTTGCTTTTCACTTCATTATATATATACTCGCTTATAGCCCATGCGATGCTTATTCCATCAAATGTGCTGGTTCCCCTTCCAACCTCGTCAAGCAGAACAAGGCTCTTTGGTGTTGCTTTGTTGAGGATAAGTGCAACTTCGCTCATCTCAGTTAAAAACGTGCTCTTTCCAGTCGATATGTCATCTCTTGCTCCCATGCGGGTGAATATCCTGTCAAATACTGGAATCTTTGCAAAATTTGCAGGGACAAACGAGCCAATTTGTGACATCAACGCAATTAGTCCAATTTGCCTTATATACGTGCTCTTCCCACTCATATTTGGACCAGTGAGTATGTACATTCTCAAGTTTTCATCCATGTAAGTATCATTTGGAACGAATTCGCTGACAAACCTTTCAACGACAGGATGTCTGCCTTGTAGGATTTCAAATTCTGCGTTTGAAAGAACCGGTCTGACGTATCCGTAAAGTCTGGCTATGTATGCAAACGATGTGTATATATCGATCCAAGCGAGTGTTTCAGATGTCTTCCTCAACGCCTCCGTGTATGTTTTTAGTTCGTCGCACAGATTTGCAAATATCAACTTTTCAAGTTCTTCCACACGTTCTTTTGCTGCCAATATCTTTTGTTCAAACTCTTTTAGTTTTGGGTTCGTGTAACGTTCTGCGTTAACGAGTGTTTGAAGTCGTGTGTAGTCTTCCGGTGCGTTTTTCGTTTGACCCTTCGGAATTTCGATGTAATACCCAAAGACATTGTTGAATCCGACCTTCAGCTTTTGAATTCCTGTTCTTATCCGTTCCGTTTCTTCGAATTCTTTGAGTTTTTCGTTCGAATGATAAAGAAGTTCTCTGTATTCATCAAGTTCTTTTGATACACCTTCTCGGATGATTTTCCCTTCCCCTAAGTCTCCCTCAATTTCGTCATTTAACGTGCTTTGAATTTTTTCTTTAACCACGCTTAAATCTGGAAGTTCTTCAACAAGACTTATCAGGTTTTCATTACTTTCCAAAGCTTCTCGCAAAGGCTCGATGACTTCCAAAGTGTTCTTCAAACTGATTAAATCCTTTGGCTTTGCACTATCGTATTGGAGTCTGTTGATTATTCTCTCCAAGTCATACACACCATCGAGGTATTCTCTGATTTCGTTTGTGAGCAGAGTATCTTCAAAGAATGCACTTACCATATCGTGTCTTTTCTCTATCGCTTTTCTATCTTTAAGTGGGTGGAGAATTATCCACTTTAGAAGTCTTGCGCCCATGGGGGTTTTAGTTTTATTCAAAACATCGAAGAGATTTTTCCCACGTTCACCTGGAACGAGTGAAAGGTTCTCGATGGTAGAAGAGTCAAGCACCATGTAAATTGATTCATCAAGCGCTCTTGGTGCTTTGAGCTTTGCTTGTTTGTTGAGTGTGTAGTTAAGGTATTTAATCGTTGCACCCAATGGATAATGTGCTTCACCAAGCTCGAAGTGTTCTATCGTCGCTAACCCGTATGCTTCCTTGATAGCATCAATTGTTCCTGTGTAATACCAATCGTCGAGCCGGTCAATGAAGATTTTGATTCTGTCTTTCAGTTTGGGATACAAACTTTCAGGGCAGATGATTTGGGAGATTTCGTGTGTTTCAACGAAATCGTAAAATTCTTCAAGATTATCAAATTTCTTTACTATCACATCTCCTGTTGAAGTGTCAGTGAGAACACAGTACAGCTCTCCTGCTTTTGTCTCGTAAATAGATGCCATGTAATTGTTGCTCGTAGTCAAAAGTTCGTCTTCGATAAGTGTTCCCGGAGTTATAACACGTGTCACTTCTCTCTTAACGATGCCTTTTGCAGTTGCAGGGTCTTCCATTTGCTCACAAATTGCAACTTTGTAGCCACTATCTACGAGCTTTTTCAGATAATTATCCAGCGCATGGTAAGGTATACCTGCCATTGGTGCATCCTGACGTTTTGTAAGAACAATATTTAGCACCTTTGACACAACAAGTGCATCATCGAAGAATGCCTCGTAAAAATCACCGAGGCGGAAGAGCAAAATCGCATCTTGGTATTTCTTTTTTATATCAAGATATTGCTTCATCATGGGTGTTAATTTCATATCCTTAAGGTTGGGGAACAGAGCATCAGTTGAATTTGCTCCTGGACGGTGAGTCATTGAATCACCTCTCATCTTTCTTGCATTTCCTGTATTTGCCTTTGCTTTTTCTCGAAATTCAACTCAGCAATACTTTTTTGCAAATAGAGGGGTTCTATGTGCAGAGCATCGACAAAATTGTTTGAGATTATTTCTTCAAAAGTTAAAAGATAAAGGTTTCTTGCACTTGGCAAGTTGTATTCCGAACGCTTTGGCTCTTCAAGTAGGATACATATATCCTTGAAATGCTCAGCTCCATCTCCAAGTATCAGTGCTGGTTTGTCTGATACAACTTCTTTGAACCTTTCTCTTACCACATCGATAGACTCTATAAATGGTTCAACAATTGTTTGCAGTTTGGCATTTTTGGAATGATATAGCCCGGCGTAAAGGTAACCTTCTCTTGCCTTTCTGACAACTCCGATGTAACCGTCGAACATTAAGGCATTCATTGCGATGAGCTTTAGTGAGCTTATTTGAACGAACGTTTTCCCAATTCCCAAGCCAAGGCAAAAAGATATACCAACTCGAAGTCCTGTTAATCCTCCAGGTCCAATTCCTATTCCGATAACATCTAAATTGCCGAAATCAACTTCTTTCATCTTTTCAATCACCTGAGATACTTGAACACCATGCTTGGCTTTTGTGTCGAGCTCAACCATTATCTTTTTTTCTTCATCAAAATAACAGGCAACAACCCGTGGTGAAGATGTATCGATTGAGAAAACCTTCAACGTCATTCCTCCTTGTCTGTCATAAATTTTTATGTTGTCTTACACATTATTTTATCACAGTTGATGAGCAAAATCTATTTTCCAGGTGTTGCTTTTTCATTTTTTCGAACAGAAGTGCTATAATAAAATTTAAACTCTTAGCAAGAGGGAGGGAGTAGTATGGGAGTGTGGCTGACGGTTCTGTTGTTACTTTCGATAGTTTTCATTGTTTACTCCACGGTTAGGTGGAAGCTCCATCCTTTTTTGGCACTTATATTTGCTGCGTTTTTATATGGCCTACTTTCCAGGATGAGACTTGCTGATGTGGTAAAGTCGATAACCGATGGTTTTGGAGGAACTGTTAGTTCCATAGGTATTGTTATTGTTGCTGGAACTATTATCGGCGTTTTTCTTGAAAAGTCTGGTGGAGCTTTCACCATGGCAGAGTCTGTCTTAAGAGTAACTGGAAAGAAAAATGTACCACTTGCCATGAGTATTATTGGATACATCGTCTCAATACCTGTGTTTTGTGATTCGGGATTTGTTATAATCAGCCCACTTAACAAAGCATTGACAAAAAGAGCCAATCTTAGCTTAGCTGCGACGGCAATAGCTCTTAGTTTGGGATTGTATGCAACTCATACTATGGTTCCTCCAACACCGGGTCCGGTAGCAGCAGCAGGAGCGCTTGGAGCAGACCTCGGATTAACAATTCTCATGGGTTTGATTGTCTCGGTGCCTGCTATTTTTGTTGGATGGCTGTTTTCAGTAAAGTTTGCTGCCAAGATACAGATAGACCCTGAGCCAGAACTCACGGAAAATGAAATTGAAGAGAAAATGAAAGAAGCCCCGAGCTCTTCAAAAGCATTCTTACCTATTGTCATTCCAATAGTTCTCATACTTTTGAAATCGGTCTCGGATTTTCCAACAAAACCTTTTGGCGAAGGAGCTTTAAAAGAATTTATAGGCTTTATCGGGCACCCGGTTACGGCTTTAATCATTGGTGTACTGATAGCGCTCAGTTTGCCCAAAAAACTTGTTAAAGATATGCTCTCTATGAGTGGATGGGTAGGACAAGCTGTTACACAATCAGGTGTTATAATCCTTATCACTGCGGCTGGAGGTGCGTTTGGCAAGGTTTTACAAAACTCTGGCATAGCGAACGTGATTGGTCAATCTCTGGCAGCTGCAAATTTGGGAATGTGGTTGCCGTTCATAATCGCCGCTGCAATTAAGACTGCGCAAGGTTCATCAACTGTTGCGATAATCACTACGGCATCACTTCTTGCCCCACTTATGGATTCTCTCGGATTTGTCTCACCCTTGGCAAAAGCGTTAACAGTAGTAGCGATAGGTGCTGGTTCAATGGTTGTTTCACATGCTAACGATAGTTACTTCTGGGTAGTGACACAATTTTCGAGAATGGATGTTAAAACTGGATACAAATTGCAGACGTTTGGAACCTTGCTCGAGGGTCTTACAGCGGCAATTACTGTCTGGATTATAAGCCTTTTCGTAATTTAAAATTAAGGGAGTGCTTATGTTGGAAAACAGAAACTTGAGAGAAGATATAAAGACAATAATTGAGAAAGTTAAACAAGAGATTCTTCCAGACAGCGCGGTGAAAATTTGGTTAGACAAAAACATTTCGAAATTTCAAGATTTAAAAGGTAGCTTGTATATTGTCGCTATTGGTAAGGCTGCATGGCGGATGGCGAAGGCAGCAAATGATGCGCTTATAAAAAGAATTAATGATAAAGTTATTCGTGGAGTAGTTGTAACAAAATACAACCATTCTGAAGGCGATATTGAGAATTTTGAAATCTACGAAGCGGGTCATCCTGTTCCAGATGAGAACACAATAATGGCAACCGAAAGGGTGCTTGAATTGACAAGCAACCTTAAAGAAGACGATATGGTTCTCTTCCTTATTTCTGGCGGGGGGTCATCGCTTTTTGAAGTGCCGATGGAAGGAGTTACCCTCGAGGAAATCCGGCAGCTGAACGAACAACTTTTAAAAAGTGGTGCAAATATAGTGGAGATAAACACCGTTAGAAAGCATCTATCTAAAGTTAAAGGCGGAAAATTTGCTCAACATGTTTATCCAGCAAAAATCATTTCTCTTGTACTTTCAGATGTATTAGGTGACAGGCTTGATAGCATCGCATCCGGTCCTGCGTATCCAGACGGAACAACGTCTCAGCAAGCACTTGAGGTCTTGAAAAAGTACAATATAACTGTGAGTGATAAAATCTTAGATGCATTGGCGCAGGAAACTCCAAAGGAGTTGTCAAATGTTGAAACATTCATAATCGGCAGTGTAAAGGTTGCTTGTGAGAGCGCTGAGAAAGTTGCAAGCGAACTTGGATACAACACGCTTGTTCTTACAACAACGCTTGATTGCGAGGCAAAAGAAGCAGGAAGATTTTTGGCTTCCATAGCAAAGGAGATAAAAAACAACAACAGACCGATTGGGAAACCAGCAGCGATAATACTTGGTGGAGAAACCATTGTGAAAGTAAAAGGAAGCGGAAAAGGTGGCAGAAATCAAGAATTGGCTTTATCCTTTGCACTTGGAATAGAAGGGCTTGAAAATGTTGTGCTTTGCAGTTTCGGAACGGATGGAACTGATGGACCAACTGATGCTGCAGGTGGAATTGTTGATGGACAAACAGCTCAAAAAATAAGGAAAGCAGGTCTTTCTCCAGAAAACTTTTTGGAAAACAACGATTCATATAACGCGCTCAAAATCGCAGGAGATTTACTGCTCACAGGACCAACAGGGACAAATGTGAATGACCTTATTGTTATGCTTGTTGGATAGCTAAAAAGGTGTAAAAGAAATGAAGGTCGGTCCTTTGGGACCGACCCTTCTTTGAGGTTTTAAATTTACAAAGTAAAGCCTTACTTAATCTTGACCACCAGCACCTCCGCCACCGTATCACCAATATTTTCCACGCTATGAACGATGTTCTGCGGAAATTCAATCAATGAGTCCTGCTCGAGTTCGTAGGAATCATTTTCAATCTCGACTTTAACTCTCCCACTTATAACGAACAACAAAGCAAATTCTTTTGATGAATGCTTTTCAAGTTTTCCTCCTGGTTGGATGGTAATCTTTGCCACGATTGCCTTATCAGAATCATAGAATCGTCTTGCATCGATTAGTCCACCCAAAAGGTTCTGAACATCTGAAACTTTGTATACCATGCTAAATCACCCCTTTCATTCCTCATCGTAGATTCGCTTTTCACCTGTTATTTTTTGTATTGGTGCAATATCTTGAGTGACTTCCAGTGTTCCGAGGTATTCGCCTTTTTCATTTCTCACAGCAAAGTATCTTATAAGCACGTATTTTTCACCAAGTTTTATCCAAAAATCAGCATTGTCACGTTTGCCAGATTTGAAATCTCTCAGTATCTTTTCTACAATATGGACACTCTTTGGTGGGTGACAATTCTGGACTTTCCTGCCAATTACATCTCTTGTTCTTAAGAATATCCTTTCTTTACCCTCACTAAAATATCTAACTTCATCGTTTTTGTCTACGAATGTTATATCTATAGGTAAAGTGTTAAGCAAATATGTAAGCTCCTCGATGCTAAATGAACCAGATGGGAGATTAATCCTACCCTGAGAGTTTAATGGAGCTGCTGTTGTGCTTTCTTGACCAAGGACGCCCATTTCTTCCAAAAGATTCTTTAGCTCGTTGTATGCTTTTAATAGTTTCTCGATTTGTGCTGGCTTTTCTGAAGGTGTATCTTTTGAAACTTTTTCCTGTGTTTTTTCTAAATCAATAGGCTCTGGGAAATAGCAACAGTAGCCTATTTCATCGAAGGTCTTTCTAATTTGCTTGAATTCGTCTTCACTGATAAGACTAAGTGCCGTTGGGAAGAGAATGTGATTTTCTTTATGCATGTGCATCATGAACATTTCGAGCAGTTGTGTTGTGATATTTACTCCTTCTGTTTTGAGCCTTTCTATATCACGGTTCTCTATTATCTTTGCGAACTCCTTTATCATTGCACGCATCGTGTCATGTTCAGACCACATAACCTTTGGTGGTTGTTCTACACCGTATTTTTCCACATATGGGAAGATTCCATACTCCTGCTTTTGGAAATGAAGCTCTATCTTTTTCAGCTCCTCTGTCAGCTTACCAATTGCCACAAACATTTCAAAAGAAGGGGATTTTGTTGCTGTGTGAACCAACTCTTTTAGTTGTTTTAGCATTTCCAGAATCTTTTCATGCTCTTTCATGGATATATAAATTGGGTGCCAAGGTTCAACAGTTGGTTCTTCGCTTAAAAATTCTTCCATTAATTCAAGATGAACATCACAGATTTCTCTGATTCGCTCAACTGAAATACCGTCTTCTCTCGCAAGCTCGTTTTCAACAATGGCAATCTCAACAGGTTTCAACTCTTTGATGACAGATTTAATCTCTTCCTTGAGCCTTTCCAATTCTTCTGGATTCTTGTCAGCACGTCTAATCAAGTTTTTTAAATACTCTCTCTTGTTAAAAATTTCCGCCATACTTCACACCTCCTTAGTGTTTTTATTAGTTATGCCTAATTGTATTTTATAAAAAGAACGAGCAGATGTCTGTAACATAGGTTACGAAGAAAGGAGAAGATTCACTATGTTCATTAATACTGTTAACTTGTAGTGATGAAAATAGGTAACTGAGAAATGACATTATCGATGTTGCTCTTGTACTTTTACGCAAAGTTGTGATATAATATAGTTAGGGAGAAATGACATTATCGATGTTGCTCTTGTTGACTTTCAAAGCAGATGAATTGTTGGTTGCCGCATTTGTCATGACCCAGTAGACAAAGAGCCACACTTTGGGTAAGAAGGCGTTGGGTTATTCATATCGTGGAACCTGCTTTTGTTAAGAGTTGTTGGGGGTGTCCCCTATTTAAAGAATAATGCGGTTTTTGGAAAATTTCAATAATTTTATTTCAATACTTTTAGTTAACATTATCTGTTCATTCTTCGGTGGTGTAACTTCACTTATTTGGTTTTTATTGTCCAAAAAATCAGCATGGATAACTTTGACAGATAGAATACTTGAGCTATAATAAAAACGCAACATTTCAAACATCGGATTTTTCATATGACTCAGATTGGTGTGGAAGCGTTCTAAGAACATCACTGGAGGTGAAGGGGTATGGTAAAGCAGAGTGGGTTTTTCAATTATCTCTCACTTGCGGTATTATTCTTAATTGTGATTCTTGCAACTGGATGTGCACTATTTGGTCCAGAAGCATTGCCAAATCAACCGGTCACAGATGAGACAAAACTTGAACCGAGTGACCCAAGGTATGTTGTCGAGCTACTTGCGGATGAAGAATTAGCAGAGATTCTCGATAGCGTTTCTCAGACACTATTTGCTAAAGATTTCAAGTCAGTTTACGAAGGGAAATTTGCTGTAAAAACTTTTGAAGAAGAATTTGACCTATCGGAGATTTTGAATATTCTCGAAGCTCATAAAACTTATATAGCCAAAATAGAGGCATTCTTAAACGATGGTGCAAAGAAGTTCTATACACATCCTGAAAGACAGAACTACATTGTTGAAATACAAGGCGAGAGGAAAGATAAGATAGTTGCACTTGCAAAGAAGATTAATCGAGAAGTAAATGCTCCAGAGAAGTTGTACATGGACTACAGGGACTTCTCTGTGGCATACAACACGCTTGCCGGACTTTACTATTTGTATATTGCAGTTGTGCAAGCGGATCACTTTGAAAAAGCATGGAAAGAAGTTCTGACTGATCCAAGTACAGATACAAGATTTGTAATAAAAGATGCAAGAGACTACATTCTGGAAATACTCTATGAGTTAGAAAAAGGTCCTCTGACCGATTTCGCGAAGGTTAGAGAATATACTACAAATTTGCTATCTATCAGTAAGCCTACTGATTTGCTAAACATGGCAGACATACTAAATCCAGAACCATTCAAGCTTGTCAATGTGAACAAAATGCTTGATGCAATAAAATGGAGTGTTATGAGCTATCTTGAAATCGGTGCATTTGAAAACAACACAAGTATAATTGACAGCAAAGGATTCAGAAAAGATGGAAAAGAATCGATCACAACTCTCTTTGCTAAAGCACTTGAAACGGATGAGTGTTTTGTAGCAAAGAACGAACTTGAAAAGCCAGCAAACTTTGGAACTCTGAAATTGAATGGAAAAGTTCCAGAGAAAGTTAAAGATGTTCTTAATGAATTTAACAAAGCTCTTCCAAATGCTGGTATGATTGAATTCACTCAAGAAGCAACGATGAGTCTTAACGATGGTGTAAATAAAACAGAATACAGCTACAAATTCGGAGTCATGTTTGATTTCAGAAAATTGTACAAAGAATCTATCGATTTGAGAGATAACAATATTGGTATAAAAAAGGCCTTCTTCGATACCATTTTTGCAAGTGCGGAAGCTTTCAATGGTTTTATTCAAAGACTTGCTAATGGCGAATTAACAAACGAAGATGTAAGTTTAATAATCACCAACCTCCCGTTCATCGTTTTGAGTATAGACCCAAATAACCCAAGTGTGGGGCTTAGTTTCCAACTCAACAACAATGGAAACCTAAATGACCCCGCTGCAAAGGTAGAGTTTATACTCAACGCTAAATATACAGAAGTTATTAATGAAATTTCATCGGCGGTAAAAACATTTGTCATAAGGGAAGCGTTGAAACAAAAGCTTGAGGAGATGTTGAAGGCTAATCAGAAATAACCTCTGAAAATGATATTTTACTCACCAAGCTAAAATAAAATACACAATCCAAAGCAAGCCGGTTTTTTCGGCTTGCTTTTTTATTTTCTAAGCAAACTCTCAGCAAACTACAAGGACGTTTTAAGCTTTGCTGAGTACAATTGCATTGTCCTTCGTAAGAAAGGACGAAAAGAGAAAAGCAAAAGAAAAAGGAGGTTGACAGGTATGAGGAAGCTTTTAGTAGTCTTAACAGCGGGTGTGGTTTTGGTAGGTAGTATTTTTGCATTTGGTCCAGCAAGTGCGCCAAGGTATGGGTATCAGTCAGCAACTACTCAACAAACCCAAGTTCAGCAAAGCACACAAACAAGGCTCTACAGAAACTTGCCAGCAGGAACAACACTCGGTGAAACACAAACATTCAAAGGAACG
>NZ_DBOLZL010000017.1:0-67340 GCF_059913585.1 Fervidobacterium sp. | reverse complement strand
CTGATTGGTTACAGTCAATGGTATTTTTAGCTCCTCAGTCCTAAGGCCCGATGTTACTACTATGGTCAACGTGTGCTGGACTGTAAAGAAATCGGCTGACAGACCAAGTTTGCTATTGTAGTTCTTAAGTGTTAGTGTGTTGACTGTTGTGCTGGATTCTAGAACGATGTTGTCAAGAGAATAGGAATAATAATGTGGGGTAGAAGTATCCTTCACATTGACAATAAGTGGCTTAGTTCTTTCTATAGTCAGGGGTGTTGAGAATGTGCTGTATGTTTTTCCATCATATGTTATGCTCTCAACTAAGTTACTTATAACAAATTCGTAGCTAGCTTCTCTTTTCGCTCCGAATTTATCTTTTACTTCAAGCGCGATTTTGTAAGCTCCAGGTGCCAAATTACTTATGTCAAGACTGGGTTCAGCAAGTTCGAAACGAGAGACCTCGAGATTGTTTTTATAGATTGTCACAGTTTTCTGAGATATTTCATCATCTTCAGGATCTTTTACATGGATTTGAATAATGCTGTTCTGGAAAGAAAAAGATACTTCGGGTGGTTGATTTAATACGAACAAAGGTACTTCTAACTTTTCGTTTCTTCCAGGTGCAGTTGCATTTATTGTCAAAATATGGGGGTGCTCAAAAAAAGCAGGGCTTAGCAGATAGCTTTTTAGAAAATCTTTTAGAACTATCTGGTTGGTTTTCGTTGCCTCAATCAGTGTGACGTAGTCAAGTTGGAAGGTATAGTTGTAATCTCCCGATGTCTTCATAGTGACCATGATAGGTTTTGTTCTAACAACTGAGATTGGGACTTGGAAATCTGTATAAAGCTGGCCGTCATAAATAATACCTCCAAACTCTGGTTTTGGAACATAGGTACAGGCTACCAAAGCTATAAAAACCAAAGATAGCACAAAGGTTTCTGGAATGAAGAATTTGAAAAACTTTTCACGCACGTACCATTTGTCCATAAAATTCCCCCCTACCAGATGACTTAAATTTCTGATATAATTAAAATGTAAGATTAAAATTAAAAATGAAGGTGTTGAAAGATGACTTCTGAAGTTTTTCTTGACATAATGAAACACGGCATTCAGCTTCTTTTAATGCTTATAACACCTCCTTTGCTCGTTAGTCTTGCAGTTGGTATCCTGATTAGTATCTTCCAAGCTGCTACTCAAATTCATGAGCAGACATTGACGTTTGCACCACGTATCATAGTTGTCTTTTTGACCCTTATGTTTTTATTTGGCTGGATGATAGAAAACATGTTAGATTTTATAAAGGATATCATCGTAAAATACATGTCTATGATTTAATTAAACGCCTCAATATTTGAGATATCCAATAACTTACACCTTGTATAGCCCCTCAAATATTTTTATTATCTGCTTGCTTATAGTTTCCACATCTTTCGTTCCATCAATCAGAACAAAACTCTTTTCAGTTTTACACAATTCCAGATAACAATTTCTGACTTTTTCAAAAAATTCTAAACCTTCTTGCTCAATTCTATCTCTTTGCTCCTTATTTATTCTTGATATAGCTACCTCAGCAGGAATGTCTATATAGAACACCAAGTCTGGGTAAACATGGTCTGTGGCAAAATCATTAAGCATTTTTACCACATCTACACCCAAGTTTCTTCCACAGCCTTGGTAGGCTACACTTGAGTGTGCAAATCTATCAGCTACCACTATTTTTCCTTCCTTCAAAGCTGGTTTTATAACTTCCTCAACCAGCTGGGCCCTAGAAGCTAAGAAAAGGAGCAATTCACTTCTTGAAACCATTTTTTCGTTAATCAAGAGTTGTCTAATATTCTCTCCTAATTTTGTACCACCGGGTTCTCTTACCTTGACGAAGTCAATACCTTTGGACTGGAGATATTTCATAAACATTTCTATCTGCGTGCTTTTACCACAGCCGTCTATTCCTTCGAAAGAGACAAACACAGTGGGTTCCTCCTTTTCGACATCAGATTGGAGAGCAATTCAAAATAAATTATACCACACGTGAGATATTTTCAAGAAATGTAATAGAACAATGACAATTTTTTAAACACTTATTCGCAAACAAGAGGCACATCTTTTGTGGTAAAATATATAAAGACGCTAAAGTTGGGGGTGTAAGTGTGAGAATAGGAATTATTGGTGCTGGTGTTGTTGGAGCGCTGATTGCTAGAGAGTTGTGTCGATACGATGTTGAGGTGTTAATTTTCGAAAAGAATTGGGATGTAGGGATGGGGGTGACAAAAGCTAATTCTGCGATAGTTCATGCTGGATATGATGACGAACCAGGAACGGTACGTTCGAGGTTTTGTGTTCCAGGAAACGCAATGTATACTGAGCTTTCAAAAGAGCTGCAGTTTGATTTAAAGAGAATAGGTTCTTTGGTACTTGCCTTCAAAGACGAGGAAATAAGGATTCTGGAGGAGCTTTACAAACGTGGTGAAATGAACGGGGTACCAGGTCTGGAAATTTGGGATAGAGATAGAATCCTTTCATATGAACCAAACGTTAATCCTGAAGTTGTGGCAGCTCTTTGGGCACCAACAGCTGGGATAACGGAACCTTGGATGATTGCAATGGCAGCAGTAGAAAACGCCATCGAAAACGGAGCTAAACTCTTTCTTGACACACAAGTTCTTGAAATAGTAACGGAAAACCAAAGAATTAAAAAGCTTGTGACTAATAAGGGAGAGATTGAGATTGACGTTGTAATCAACGCTGCAGGAATGCACGGTGACGAGGTTGCGAAGATGGCTGGCGCGGAATTTGTGCCGTTGCATCCAAGGAAGGGAGAGTATATTCTCTTAGATAAACAAGAATTCAGTGGTTTTGTAAAGAGTATACTGTTTCCAACACCTTCAGTGCTTGGTAAAGGAACACTTGTAACTCCAACGGTCGATGGGGGTATCTTAGTCGGACCCACTGCCGTTGACCTACCACCGGAACGGGAATTCAGAGAGGATACTTCTACAACATTTGAAGGATTTGAAGCTCTCATGTCAAAAGCACTAAAGATGACTCCTTTAATCGATTTTAGAGCCTCTATAAAGACCTTTGCAGGTTTAAGACCAGAAAGTCCTCAGAAAGATTTCTTTATCGGAAGGACCAGTGTAATAGGGTTCTTCAACGTTATAGCTATGCGCTCACCTGGTTTAACCGCCGCACCCGCAATAGCAAAGTTCATTGTTGAGGAAGTTCAAGAAGCGCTCGGTGAAACGTTCCAGAAAAAGTCAGATTTCAAACCTACGAGAGAAAGGATAAAGCACTACGCAGACTTACCCGCTTCCATTTGGGATGAAGAGATTAATAAAGACCCACTTGCTGGGAGAATGATATGTTTCTGTAATAAAGTGACAGAGCGAGAAATACTTGAGGCTATTAAACGTGGGGCAAGAACAATAGACGGGATAAAATTCAGGACACGCGCGATGTTTGGTAGTTGCCAGGGAGGATTCTGCATGCACAGGATAATGAAAATACTGGCAAGAGAGCTTGGAACTGATATTTCAGATATAAAACTTCGTAGCGAAGGTAGTTTCATACTCTTAGGGCAGGTGAGAAAGTAATGAAAGAAAAGAGTGTAGACATTCTTGTTATCGGTGCTGGAGCTGCAGGTCTTGGTGCAGCAATTGGGGCTGCACGAGAAGGTGTAAATGAAGTAGTTTTGGTAGAGCGTGATGATAGAAGTGGTGGCGTGTTGAATCAATGTATCCACAATGGTTTTGGACTACATTATTTCAGAGAAGAACTGACAGGACCTGAGTATGCAGAGAGAATTAAGAGGATAGTTCAACAATATCCAAACATAGATGTGAAGGTCGAACAATACGTGCACCAGATAGACTACAAAAGGAAAGAGGTTGTAGTTGCTTCGACTGAAGGGATAACGGTTTACAAGCCAAAAGCGCTAATTGTTGCAACTGGAGCAAGGGAAAGACCTATGGGAGGAATACTCGTCCCTGGTACCAGACCTGCAGGAGTTTTTACAGCTGGGGTTGCTCAGAGGTTTGTGAATTTGGAAAATAGATTGCCTGGAACAAGGGCAATAATAGTGGGTTCTGGAGATATAGGTTTGATTATGGCGAGAAGACTTACGTTGGAAGGCGTTGAAGTTGTTGCTGTTGTTGAAAGGATGCCTTATCCAGGAGGACTTGAAAGAAACATAAGACAGTGTCTGAAGGATTTTAATATTCCTCTTTACCTGAGCCATACAGTGGTTGGTATCTATGGGAAGGAAAGGCTTGAGGAAGTTGTTATCGCTGAACTTGACGAAAATTTCAAACCTCTTCCAGGAACTGAAAAAAGGTTTAAGGTCGACACTTTGATATTATCGGTTGGATTAATTCCCCAAAGTACGCTCTTTAAAGATTTTCTCAAAATTGACCCATGGACAAAAGGGATAGTGACATCAAGTTCTGGAAGGTCATCTCTTAACTGGATTTTTGCTGCAGGGAATTGTACAGTAATTTATGACCTTGTGGACTGGGTTACAGAAGAAGGTACCGTTGCTGGAAAGTTTGCAGCGATGTACGTCAAGAATAGCTGGGAACCAGCAAAATTTTTCGTTGAAAAAGGTCAAAACGTAGGTATTCTCTTCCCGTCGTGGTATGAGGAAGGAACAAACTTAAATATCTACTTGCGAGTGAAAAAGCCTATGGAAGAAGGAACTATTCGTGTAAAACAAAGAAACAACTTGTTATACAGCAAAAAACACTTAAATCTCTCGCCGAGTGAGATGGTAAGCATTAAGATTCCAGAGTCGAAAATAGGGAGTGGTGACATTGTAGTGGAGGTGTTAGAATGAAAATAGAAGAGATGGTTTGTATCATGTGTCCATTGGGATGTAGATTGATTGTCAAACAAGAAGGTAATGGTGAAATTACTGTTTCTGGAAATAGGTGTCCACGTGGAATTGAATACGGAAAACAAGAGATGGTAGAACCTTTAAGGATATTGACCTCAAGTGTATTGGTTTTAAATGGTGATATGCCTTTGGTATCGGTAAAAACAAATAAACCTATTCCTAGAAGGGTTATCATGCAAGTAATGGATATCTTGAAAAATACCAAAGTTGAAGCGCCTGTGAGAGTTGGAGACATAATTATTAAAGATGTTCTTAATACAGGAGCTGATATAATTGCTACAAGAAATGTCGAAAGAAGAGAAAAATCAAGTGCAGCCTGAAGCGTTTGATGTTTTTCCAGAGCCTTCGGTTAACGCAGAAGAATTATCTAGCGATGCACTGGCTTATCTTGGAGATGCTGTTTACAATCTTTATATTAAGTTATACGTTTTAAAGGATATTAAAGCAAGAGACTTGCACCGACTTTCTAATACTTACGTTTCGCGCGAAGGTCAAAGTAAAGCGTTGGACAAGATTTTACCTATTCTAACGGAAAAAGAAAAAGATATTGTTCGGCGTGGTATGAATAGTAAGAGCGCTAGAAAACATGGTAATGACCGCCTTTATATCAAAAGTACAGGCTTCGAGGCATTGATTGGATATCTTTATCTTACGGATAAAAGGCGTTTGGCGTTTCTTTTGAAGGAGGGAATAAGATGGGAAGAAGTGTGATTATCGATGGTTCCATAGTCTACACAGATTCTAGCGAGATACTGAGTAACCCAGGCTTTGAAGCTCTTCTTCGAGAGTATATCGACATACTAAAAGAAAAGAATTCCCCGCTTTTAAGAACATTGGAAGCTTTTCGCATAGGAGATGATTACGATGTTAAGCATTTTATTGAATACCTCCATTTGTTGACTTTAAGAAATATCCGCGAGATTACAACAATTATAAATTACGTGAATCCAGATGATTTAGCAAAATTTGTCGAATCTTTCTACTCATTTTGGAGAAATAAGCACAGATTTATGATTAAGAAGGAAAGGTACACCATCGATAATGCAAGAAAAACCAGTATTGTCTTTACCGCAGTTATGATTGCTGAAGAATTCAAGAATTTGGTGAGGAATTTGTATCGAACAATTATGAAGAACATCACTCCAGATGACACAAACATTATCAGACAATTGCCGAGCGGCGCTCAGGTCACATTCTTGGTTGATGATATAGAGATTCCCGATGAGAGATTTCAATCGTTTACGAATATACCAACAGTTTGGGGTGCCATATTCGACCCACCGGTTATCTTCTATACCAAATCTAATAAAAGAAAAGGAGTTCTACCAGTTGTTGAAAAAGAGATTCTGAGTCAAATCAAGTTAAATAACAAAGAACGCGAATGGTTTCTTGTGCCAGTCTTGGTAGCCGAGCTTTTAGTTTATGTTTTTGTGCACAGAGAATACCTTTCGCATGCTGCAGGGTTAGGCAACTTATTTCAATTTGCAGATATCGTTGATATAAAAAGCAAGAAGGCATCGGGTGTTTTGATATTCGGTTTACCTGTTGAGAAGATTCCAGATTATAAAACCGAGTGGAAAAACGGTGTTGTTTTCAAAGACGGTGAGCTTTACGTAGGTGTGATACCTGCCTTGGATGAAAACGACTATTTCGGATACATGAAAAAGACAATGCTTACACTTCACAACCTGATAAGAATAGACCAAGGACGGCTTCCAGTTCATGGGTCAATGGCACGTATAGTGTTGAAAAATGGTAAAAGTGCAGTTGCAATGTTTGTCGGTGACAGTGGTGCAGGAAAAAGTGAAACTTTGGATGCATTGAATAGGTTGGAAGAAGTTGCGTATGTCGATGTTATCATAGACGACATGGGTTCACTTGACATACTTAATGGTAGGGTCGTTGCATACGGAACAGAAACAGGTGCGTTTGTGAGACTAGACGATTTACCACCGGGATACGCTTACTATACAATGGATAGAAGTATTTTTATGAACCCAGACAAGATTAATGCAAGAGTAATTGTCCCATTCAACAATTACAGAGAAGTAATTACGCCAACACCTATTGACTTTTTCTTATATGCCAATAACTATACTGAAGTTCATAGCGATGACGAAAGGATAATTTTCTTTGATAGTATTGAAAAAGCATTAGAGGTCTTTTCTGCAGGAAAAAGGATGTCAAAGGGTACAACATCCGAGGAAGGAATGACTGAGAGCTATTTTGCTAATCCATTTGGTGCTGTTCAGAGGAAGGAAGAACACCACAAAATTGCAGAAAAGTTCTTGAGAAAGATGTTTGAAACAGGTGTAAAAGTTGGTGAAATCAGAACTATGTTGGGAGTAGAAGGATACGAAAAAGAAGGTACCTACCTTGCAGCAAAGACATTTTTCAAACTCGTAGAGAAAATGTAAGAAGCATACGAAAATTTTCATCGCTCTTTAAAAAACAAAGCGGTGGATGGTTCCCACCGCTTTTGTTTAATTTTGCTGTGTGCAGTATTTCAGACATTTATTTGGTACAACAATAATCAGAGCAATGTGGCAATAAGTATCGCCTTAATTGTATGTTTTCTGTTCTCAGCTTCGTCCCAGACTCTCGATTGTTTTCCTTCAATTACTTCGAATGTAACTTCTTCACCTTTTACCGCCGGTAGACAGTGCATAAAGATTGTTTCTGGCTTACCTGTTTTTCTCATTAGCTCTTCGTTAACTTGGTATGGCTGGAGCAATTTTCTTCTTTCAGCGGCTTTGTCCTCTTCACCCATGGATGCCCAAACATCTGTGTAGATAACATCTGCGCCTTTTACTGCTTCGTCTGGATTATCTGTAAATTCGATCGTTGCACCACTTTCTTTAGCGAACTTCATACATTCGTCGACGAGCCATTTTTCCGGTCTAAGAGATTCTGGTGAGCAAATAACGTAGTGCATGCCCATCTTTGCCGCTCCAACCATGAGGGAGTTTGCCATATTGTTTCTTCCGTCACCCATGAAAACAAGCTTAATTCCTTTTAATCTTCCGAACTCTTCTTCTATAGTTTGAAGGTCTGCCAAAACCTGAGTTGGGTGGAAGAGGTCAGTTAAACCATTGTAAACGGGAACACCTGAATACTTTGCAAGAATTTCAACCGTTTCTTGTTTGAAACCTCTGAATTCAATGGCATCAACCATTCTACCAAGCACTCTTGCAGTATCTTCAATGGATTCCTTAGCTCCAAGTTGTATGTCTTGGATGGAAAGGAAGATGGGGTGCCCACCTTCTTCTGCAAAAGCAGTTTCAAATGCTAGCCTAGTTCTTGTTGACCTTTTTTCAAAAATCAAAGCAAGAGTTTTCCCCACAAATCTCTGGTGTCTAATTCCTGCTCTGCTTTCTGCTTTAACTTGTTTTGCAATGTCAAGCAGGTAACGTATTTCCTCTGGTGTGTTGTCCATCAGTGAAAGAATGGAGCGTCCTTTCATATTTACTGCCATACGTCATACCTCCCTTGGAGTTTTTGAAGAGTCATGGTCTGATAGCTGTGAATTATACTACACGAATAATCTCTACTTTTCAAGCCTTCATTTCAAGCGCATACTCTTGCAAAACAGCGGGTGAAAAACCATACGAAAAAATGCTCAGAAAATCAGTACTTAAAAGGTATAACCGATAAGAAATTCAACACCTTCAACTTTTGAATTATCTGACAAATAGAATGAAAAAATACCAGTATTAAAAACAATGTCTCCAGCGTAATATTTTGCACCAACACGAACTATGCTCGTTATTTTTTCAAAACCAAAATCTGTCACAGGAAAGAGCATTCCACCCGCTCCGTAAAGAGAAACCTTTCCAAAGTTGAGTTGAATATCATATTTAGCAATACCGCCAAACATACCAAGCGTACTGTCAGAAAGGTTTGATAAAACCATTGCGGTAAAACCGGTGGTAGTATTTGGAGCGTTTTCTAGCTGTGAAAAGGAATTCAGCTCAACCGCGAACAAAAAATCTTGAGTGAAGGAATAAAACGTTCCTATGTTCAATTCAAAAGAAAAGACCAGGGAAAACATGAAAAACATAACTACAACAATAAACGCCTTTTTCATACTAACCCTCCTTCTCAAGCTTTTTTTGAATGTTCTAAGAAACCAGTTATTTAAATTTACTTACAAGTTCATTTAGTTTCTCTTCGTCTAAGTAGGTCCTGTAGTAAACGCTTCCATCGACTGTAATCTTAATTGGCATTGTTGTAAGCAATGGAATTTGAACACTCTCGATACTGAATCTTCCAAGCGAATAGTAAAATTTAGCAAGTGCTGCTTCTGTAATCGCAGACTCTGGACGTAATGCAGTTATTTGACTTTGCAAAGATAAATAGTCTAAAAACTTGAGCCCACGTTTGCTGTAGGTTTCAACTAATTGATTCATGTCTCTTACTTTCAGCTTCTTAAAAAAATCTTCTTTTTGATAAACAACGTAAGAGTAATCTGATTTCAGGGCTAATAAATCGATAAAATACGTTAGAAAATCCCTTGGACTTGCTTTTGCTGAATCTAACTTCTTTGAATTGATAAAAATCGTTGGTGGGATATCAATTATGTAAATCGTTCTTTTCTCACCATTCACTATAAAGAGCTTGTTTGTGATTTGTCTACTCACCACTGCCTCAATGTTGGCAGTGTTTACTGGGTAAACAAAGTAATATACAGAAGTCTTGTTTAAATCAAAATCCGGGGAATTTCTTACAGTCATGATTTTGATACCAAAATAAAGACCAGCGACTAGAAGAATGGCGCCTAAAACAAGCAACGCAATCTTTGCAGAGGCCCCTTCTGTTTGTCTTTTTTGTTTACCAACGTATCTTTTGTTTGTTCTCATAGTTTGAACTTTCACTCCTTCCCTTCAACTAATTCATTCCATGTTTCTATTGTAAGTGGTAGTAGATAGAGGTTATGAGTCACTGCGTATATGATTTTGTTTTTAATTATCTCGAAATAGGCGATGTTCAAATCGTAGAAAGCTATTTCTCTAAGTTGATTAACTTTCTCATAATACCTTGTGAATTCCAGGGAATCAGCTAACACGAGGGCTTTTGCATATGTGCCAAAATCTGGATGACCTGACGTGTGGTAAGCAACTCCCAGAAGAACATCTGTGTCAGCAATTTTGTATTTTCTTTTTAGAAACTCAGCAGCAACTAGTCCATGTAAAAGGATAGGACGTTTTTCATAAACACCTTCCGTAATGATACCATAGCTACTGGCAATCTTTTTTAGCTTTTCAGCAGGTAAATCTCTAAAAAGGTCATGAGCAAGTGCCATAATTTCTAATTTATCACTTTCCAAGTTATACCTTCTTGCTAATTTGAAACAAAACTCAACAACACCGTTCACGTGTTCTATTCTTTCAGGCTTTACCAACCTACCAACTAATGTTTTCAGTTCGTCTGCAATGAATCGAGCGTTCATAGGTTACCTCCTCAGGTTACATCTTTTGAGAACTGAGTTTAAAAATGATGGTAGTCATAGGTGAATTCTTCTATAGTATATCGGCCTTCTACATAGTTTTCTATAGTATCAAATTTTGCTTCAGCATCTGATTCGCTAAGGGTTGCAAAGGCAATACCTATAAGCACGTAATCTTTTGAATCTTGCCTTCCTGATTCTATGGCAGAGATTTCGAACTGTTTTTTTAAATCGTTTACGAGACTTCTTACAATACTACGCTTTTCTTTTAAAGAATTAACACCAAAAAGTCTAATAAGTATGTTCCCATACGCAACAACCATAGGTTCTATCACGTCCACGCATATGTTACTCCAATTCTTCTATAGTTATGTTTTCATTTGTGTATATACATATCTCACTGGCAATTCTCATAGCCTCTTCTGCAACTTTTCTAGCATCAAGTTGAGTATTTCTAAGTAGAGCTCTTGCTGCGGCTAATGCGTAAGGACCTCCTGAACCGATAGCAGCTACATCCTCGTCTGGCTGGATTACTTCACCAGTTCCTGAAAGAATCAATAGGTGTTCTTTGTCAGCTACGATAAGCATTGCTTCTAACCTTCTTAGTGCTCGGTCCATTCGCCAGTCCTTTGCAAGTTCGATAGCAGCTTTCAATAAGTTTCCGTTCCATTCACGGTATTTTGTTTCAAACCTTTCGAGCAATGTCATTGCATCCGCGACTGCACCGGCAAATCCAGCAAGGACTTTTCCATCTCCAATTTTTCTGACTTTCTTAGCGGTGCCTTTCATCACAGTTGCTCCGTAGGTTACTTGACCATCAGCAGCCATTACCACTTTTCCATCTTTTCTAACTGCTATGACGGTGGTTGAATGCCAAAGATTTTCTCGTGTTTCGAAAGATGCAGTCATAGCTTTTTCCCTCCTACTGAGACTTGATACTAACCGATTTTCAAGACTTTGAAACAGCTTTCTTAATCCTATTCATTATCGAGAAAAATATACCTTCTTCAGGCAATTTCTCAATCACAGCCTCAGGATAAGGACTCTTATCCACAAGTCTTAAACTTTTGTAGAGATTTTGTGCGATAGTGTACGGCTTTGCATATGCTCCAATTATATGTACATTGTTAGCATTTCTTAGATACTTTTCACAAGTTTCCAATGTACACAAAATTAAGACGTCTTTATTAGCATATTCTTGAATTTTCTCAGGTTCAACCATTTTTAAAGTTTTCTCTGGAGCGTAATGACGATATTTCATGCCAGGTGCGAGTGGCTTTTCATCTGATTTAGGGATGTAAAATTCAACCCCTCCAAATTCTTTGAATATCTCGTTCAGCTCTTCGATAGTAACAGGACCAGGGCGAAGGACAAGCGGTCTTTCTTTTGTTAAGTCGATGATAGTTGATTCTATGCCAAAAGCGCTTTCTCCTGCATCGATAATACATTCCACAAGGCCAAATAAATCCTCTATTACACTTTTCGCATCTGTCGGACTAGGTTTGCCTGATAAATTCGCGCTGGGTGCTGCTATTGGTCCTGCACATTGAGCCAATCGTTGTGCAATGGGATGAGCGGGAATACGTACACCTACCGTATCCAATCCAGCGGTTACTTCAGGTGGAATAATAGACTTTTTTTTAAGAACAAAAGTAACAGGTCCCGGGGATAGTCTTTTGATTATATTAAGATACTTTTCCTCAACATAAGCTACTTCGTTCACCTGATCGAGTGAAGCAAGGTGAACTATCAAAGGATTATCCTGGGGTCTGCCTTTTACTTCGAATATCTTCTTAACAGCCGCAGGATTTAATGCACAAGCGCCAAGTCCATACACTGTTTCGGTAGGGAATGCCACCAAACCACCATTTTTAAGAATATCACAAGCATACTGGATATCATCGTTATACAAATCCGAAATTTTAATTACTTTTGTCTTTGTTGTATTTCCATTCATTTATTCTTACCAACTCCCATTCAACAATGCTTTGAAAATTTGTTCATACATCTTAACAATCCTTCGGTCTTTTGTATTCCAAATCATCTCAACATTTTTGTGAAAGCCACTTTCTGTGTAATTTGTTGACCCTGTGAATAGTTCATCATCAACTATAATAAATTTGTGATGTAACATGGTTCTATTGATGATTTTGCAATTACCTCGAAGATATTTCGATATGCGACTTCTTAAAAACCATTTGTCAGTTACAATTTGCACATCTATTCCTTGGCTTTGTTTCCATTTAATCGAAGCTAGTATATTTTCATCGGTAAATGCGTACATGCAAATGTATATTCTCTTGCGAGCTTTCTGTATAGCTTTGAGTACCTTTTCCTCGGGATTATCTACAGGCGAAACCAAGAAACCTTTGACTCTTCCAATTTTACCATATTCCCATAGGTTTAGGAAGAACTCTTTAAATCTCTCGCTATAATTTTTAGGAAACAAAATAAGATCATTTAGGCCTGTCTCTAAACCACTTACACTAAAATTAGCAGAGCCAAATATTACACCATTGTCGTTTACCATAAACTTTACATGATGCAACCCCTTTGAAGCATCGAGTTTCGAACGAAGTCCAACAACAGGTTTTTCACTAAGAACCCTAACATCAACGCCGTTTTCTTGTAACTTTTTGAGGGCAGAAAGAACTATAGGATGACTCACATCAAGCGCGGATACGTAAAGGAAAGTATCAGAAGAATTCATGAATTCTAAAACAAAATTTGTCAGTGTCTCTGTTTCAGTAAAATGCACGGAGATGTTTGGATTTGCGTTGTGCTTTTGGATTAAGAATACGAGGGTAAGTACTGAGATTACAGAGAATATTATTATTCCTACGTCTTTCCTCATTTTCTTTTCAGCCTCTATGTTCACATATTATCATTCTTCGGCAACCTTAAGTCTTTTTGAGAATATTAACAGATTAATTCCTAAGAGCACTATGTATACTATCGGAACAATAATATGACCTTTCTCGAAACCATTTAAGTTTTTTGCTAAGCGTATGGCATCAACGGTATACGTTAGTGGTAAAAAACGTGCGAAGTTTTTAACTACCGGATTTGCAAACTTCAGAGGAAAGTAAAAACCACCTGCAAACATCTGAACTTGGAAGTATATCTGTCCAAAAACAAAAACTCTGGATGGTTTGTTTTTAGAAAAAATCAAAACATTCAGGCTTAACAACGTTAGTAAAACACAAGCTAATGAAATGTGCAAAACCATTGAAGGTAAGTACTTACCAACATCAACACCTTTTAAGTTCGCAAATAAACTAAGTACTAATATTCCTAAAATTAGTTCAATCATGTTAACAATGGCTGTGAAAATAAGTATATTGATGATATTAACTGGTGTAGTGTAAAATCTGCGTAACACACCCCTTCTGTAGAGGTATTCGACTTCGCCCATAAAACCAAAAATGAATACGGACAGTATTGCCATTCCAACGACTCCGGGATAGATAAATTCGTTGTATTCAAACTCACCTTCGGATAGTTTGTATGTTTCAACAGTGACTACTTCCCTCGTTCCAAGGGAATTAAAAACACTTGATAGGATATCACCAGCAAGTTTTGACTCCTGTCTTACAGGAACGTAGTAGATATTAACTTCTACTTTTCTTTGGAACTTTGTTTTTTGAAGAATTGTTGCTATTGAAAATTCTGAATCAAAGTTTTTTGGAAGCACTACAAAAGCATGGAGTTTTCCAGAACGCAACTCTTTATCTAACTCTTTCAACTTGGACGACTTTTCGACATCGTCTGCAAAGGTTATGAATTCTGCCTGGAATTGTTTGATGTCACTGAATACATTTTCTAATATTTTACTTTCTCCGAGAATTTTAACTTTTAGCTCCACATTTTCCTCAATGTTTCCAAAAATAGTTGTAAGAATCAAAAACAATACCGTTGGAAATATTACCAACCAAAAAACCGATTCTTTCGACCTTAAGAAAAATTGCTTAAACACAGAAGCAAACAATTCGAGCGAACTTTTTGTTTTTGTAGCTTTCATACAATTCTCCTACCCTTAGTCAATTTTACGTCCTGTGAGTTTAAGAAAGACATCCTCCAAAGTGGGATGTCTTAGCACGAAGTTTCTGACGTTGACTGCCAGAAGCTTTTCGATAATAGGAATTGGGTCTGTTACGGAAACGTAAGCGTATTCCCCTGAAATTATCATCCCTTCGAGGTTTATCTTGTCTACATACTGTTTTGGGAACTCGATGACAGAGTTTAATCCTGACGATGAAATAAGTTCCTGGGGTGTTCCGTGAGCAATAATCTTTCCGCGGTCCATGATATATACCCTATCTGATAGTTGATGCGCTTCTTCCATATAATGGGTTGTAAGAATTATAGATTTTCCTTCCCTTTTGTATTTTAAAATCACGTCCCAAAGGTGTCTTCTTGCCTGTGGGTCCAAGCCGACTGTTGGTTCGTCTAAGAAGACGATATCGGGATTATTCAGAAATGCCAGTGCAACTGCTAATCTTTGCTTCTGTCCACCAGAGAGATGTTTAATTCTTGCTTTCAGTTTTTCGCGTAACTGGAATGTGTCAATTATCTCTTCTAACTCCACTTTTGTGTTGTAAAACGATGCGTACAATTTAATGGTCTCAAGTACAGTGAGTTCTTCGAAAAAGAAGTTTTCCTGTAGACAAACTCCTATTCTCTCTTTTACTTCATGCGTTATTTTTTCGTATTTTTCAAAATAGACTATTCGACCACTATCGGGTTTCCTCAGGCCTTCGAGCATTTCAACGGTTGTTGTCTTACCCGCTCCATTTGGTCCAAGTATAGAAATGATTTCTCCTTTCTTCAGTTCTATCGAAACTCCATCTACGGCTTTTACCGACTGGTAATATTTCTTAAGGTCTGTAGCTACGAGCACCAAATCATTTTCTGCCACTTGTATCACCTACCAAAAGTTAGCTATCTATTCTCAGAACGCAAAAATTTCCTCGTTGCAATGCTTGCAATTGTTATTCCCGAAAAAATGAAGATGATGTTTATCATATAGAAGCTGAAATTATCGAATACAGGTATATTGTAAACTTTTTGAAATAACAGATGCACGTACCTTGGTGTTGTGAGATAAGAAACTAAACGAAGGGTCTTCGGTAAGAAGTCTATTGGAAAGTAAACACCTGAGAAAAAGATGAAAATGGTGTAGATTATTTGTGCAACACTTTGTGCTGCGTTTTTGAATAAGAGTCCTATTATCGTACCAAGTGCGAGGTTTACCAACACGGAACTAACTACAACCAACAAATATTCAGGTAATTGTGAGGGCCCTACAATGAGGTTTGCACGAAATATAACCTTTGAAAGTAGAAGTACAGCAAAAGACGAAATGATTCCCGTTATCATATTAGCACTAGCACAGCTCAAGAGCAGTTTTAAAGAAGAGATTGGGGTTACGGAAAGTCTTTTGAAAAGTCCGTATCTTACGTACTCAGAGTAAATACTAACTCCTGCATTCATTCCAACAGAAAGTAAAGAAATAGCGATAACCCCTATCATTATATACTCAAGAGATGTCAGTTCTTTTCCAACCTTTACATCGTTCAATACAACTTCCACAGGCATGGTTGAGCCCTTACTTATATACCGTAGTTTAAAAACCTGGAGTTCATAATCAATTTGCAGAAGATTTGACTTTGAAAAAACCTGGATTTTTCCATCCTTGCCAATGATAATAGCATCGTACGGGTTACTTTTTATCTCTTCATTTGTTGGAACAGTTGAAAGCTTAGTCCAGTTCTCAAAGTCAATATCCAATTCCCTGTCTGAATAAAAAGCAACAGACGCTCCCGTCTGTTGCTTTCCAAACACTGCTCCAAACAAAATTAAAAAGACAATAGGAAGAAGAATGTTCATGAAAAACAAGAACCTGTTCCTAAGGTTTAGTAGGAGAAAAGAGTAAAATAACATCTTCTACACTCCTGTTTACAGTCTGTTTTCACCTTACTTTCCTATTACTAAGTAAGTAGCTATACCAATTATCGTTAAGCCGAAAATAACTAACCAGCTTTTTAGATTTTCATTCTCTGACTTTAGTTCCTTTAGTTGTTTCTGTAAATCATTAATCGAGTCCGAAATTTGTAATAACTCTTCTTGGTCTACTTTGCCTTCAGCAAGTTTTTTCATTTCTTCGTTGGTGAAGGTTATGTGTTCTTGATTTTGTTGAACGGACCGCCTCAAAGTTTCAACTTCTTCTTTCAGTTTACTTAGATCGTTTGAATTCCTTTCAACCGTTTGTTTAACTTTGAAAAACTCATCGTGTGTTGTTTTTTGAGCCAGATCAATTTTCCCAATCTTTTCGGTTAGCGTGCCTTCAACTTCTTTAATCTTTTCAAACATATTGTTTTTTAGTTCGTTGAGTTTTTCAGAAACTCTTGTTTCCATATCATCTAACTTTTCATCTACTGTGTCTTTGGTAGCTAGTGTTTCAATTAAAGCTTCAAATCCGGAAATTTTTCTATCCATGTTTGAAAGCTCGCTTTGTATCTTGGAAATAATCTCATGTTCTTCCTCTAAGCGTTTTGTCAAAACTTCTGTGTTGTTTGCTAGAGCCTCGTTGGTTTTTCTTACAGAAAGTTCGAGAGTATTGAACTTATCAAGTAAGTCATCTATCTTTGTCTCATATTTGCTCAGAGTGTACTTTAAATTCGAAAGCTCATCTTTTAACATTTGCTGAGCAATGTTTAGTTCATCTATTAATGTAGCAAATTCCTTTGTTCTATTGTCGAGTTCATTGAAATTTCTTGCCAAAAGCTCAAAGTTTGGTTCAATAGTTGACAACCTTTCACTGAGTGTAGAAACTATTGAAAGCATTTTATCAAAATCTTCTTTGGAAAGTTCCTGTTGATGAATTTCCAGCTTCTGAATCCTTCCTTCTAGATCTGAAATTATTATTTTCATGTTTGCGATTTCTTGGTCAGTTTCTTTTGCTTTCTGTGTAAGTGCGTCACATTTTGCTTCCAGTGCTGATACTTTATCGTCGCGTAGTTCAACACTCTTAGTAAGCATTGTGGTTTGCGTTTTGAGATCATCAATTGATTTTGTTATCAAGTCAAATCTGTTTTTTAAATCACTGAGCTCAGCATTTATGCTGACATAGTTTGTTTCAGGCTGATTTGTAGTTTGATACGTCGCAGTATCTGTGTCTTTGTTTACGTTTTCTTTTGGAACTTCTAAATTTTGCAATCTATTTTGAATTTCTTTTACTTTGTCTTGGAGATCCAAAACCATAGATAATACTTTTTGAACGTTTTGGTTAACGGAATTAAGTTGAGCGGTTGTCGCTCTTTTTTGGACTTCGTCTTCTACTTTTTTGACTTTATCCTTCAAAGAGTTTACTTCTGATAAAAGGGCTTGATAACTTGATTCCTGAGCAAGCCTTGAAGATATATTTGCTAACTTTAAAGATAAGTCGTCGGTTATTTTTGAAAGTTCGGTATATTTGTCAGAGATAGTTTGCAATTTTGCTTCGAGTTCATCAATTCTTTTGTTTTTCCTTTGAATATCTTCAGCTAAGGCTTGGACTCTAGTGCTATCAACAGGAACCAATCGGAGTTCCGTAATCAACTCTTTGATTGACTCTACCTCCAACCTAAGTTCCTCAATTTCATCTTTTTTAGTGTAATTTTCATCTGTTTGGTATTTATCCTCCAATAGTTTTACCTTTTCTACTAAAGAATTTATGGTAACCTCGATACTTGATAATCGTTTTAAACTTTCTTCGAGGGCTTTAATTTCAGCACTTTCAAGGATTTTTACTTTGAGTTCTTCGATTATTGTTTCGCTATATTTTAGTTCGGAAGCAAGCTGAACACTGGTTTCTTCTTCTTGTTTTACTGAAGTCTTGTCTGAAAGTTTTTGGATTTCCTTTGAGAATTCATCGAGTCTTTTCTTTATCTCCTGGTTTTCGCCAAGCAAATCTTCAAGAGCTTTAGAGACCCTATCTACAGACTGTTTAATAAGATTGATTTGGTTTTGAATATCTTCGTCGTTCTTTGAAAGGTTGGCTAGAGTTTCCTGTATCATATTGATTTCCGCAAGTACTTTTGATATATCTTCTTCGTTTAAGGGGTGAGACCGCTGAGGAATCGCTTTTTCTCTTAGAGTTCTGAGCTCTGATATCGAATTCTGGATTTCAATAACTTTGTTATTTAACTTTTCAACGTCCACTTTTAAAAGTTCCAGCAACGACAATCTCTCTCTCAACTCTTTAATTTCTGTTTCAACTGTGAGGATATCTTCAGAGGTAGGTTTCTGGACTTGAAGACTACTTTCAAGTTCTTTCAACCTGGAATTCAAGGCCATTTCAAGTTCCTTCAATGTGTTATTTATCTTTGATATCGAATCTGAGAGGGTTTTAGAAGATTTTTCAAGGGTTTCCAAACGGGAACTTAAATTTGAGTATTTGTTGTTTAGTTCTTCTAAGGATGTCTTCAAGGATTCTTGAGTTGCACTTAATTTGTCTACTTTTTGATCTACAGCGTTAAGAGAATTGTTTGTTTTATTAAGAGCTGAAACATAACCTTTAAGATCTTCGGATACTTTCTTCAAGTCCTGTGAAAGCTTGTTTAAAGACGCTCTAAGTTCTTCTATATCACTTTTGAAATTTGATTTTAGGTCGTTTTGCTCTTTTTTGAGTATTTCAACAGACTGCTTAATATCTGAAATTTGACTTTGCTGTGGTATGTCGAAAAATCTTGCTTGAATGCTTGATACCTTGCTATCAATTTCCCTTAAGCTCGAATCAAATAAAGAATACAACCTATATAGTAGCATAGCAACCTGAAACCTTGTTACAGTTTCGTTCCCTCTAAATGTCCCATCAGGAAAACCTGAGAAAATGCCCACATTCGTCAATTTTTCAACAGCTTCGTAAGCCCAATGTGATTGCGGAACGTCTTTGTATTCTCCATGCAAAAGCACGGAAACAAAAAGCATGAACGTAACAACTACCCTTCCCCAAACACTCTTGTTCATATGTATGCCCCCCTTGGTGGAAGTTCTGATACTGTTTCTATTCAATTATAACAAACATATTCCCAATTTTGACAATGAGAATTTTTAGAGCAGATAATTTATATTAAGCATTCTTGAAATCACAGTTTTTCGTTTCATAAAGTTACAATTCAGTTGCTTGTAAAATGTTTTTGTATAAACTCCAAAGTTTGAATATCCAGTGTTGAAAAGTCTCCTGCTCTTATCCTGTGTGCATTCTTGGAACCAATACCTGGTATCGAAGTTAATTCTTCAAAACTCAATTCAGATAGAGGAACTCTTCTGACACCCGTTAATGACCTGTGACCATGCCCTACCACAACAATGTCTGAAGGGACCTCGAAATCAGCAGGAACACCTATCAAAATAGGGTATGTGCCGAGCGGCCTGCCAAATGTGACTTTGCCTTCCTTAAATTCTGGAATGACATTTTCTATAACACTCCCGGGAGGGAATACCTTTTTAAGCATTGGGGTGTCAACGTTATTTCTAATAAGATATTTATAGTGTTCGAAAAGTTGTTTGTTTATCTTTAGCGTCTTCCTTTTAGAAAGGTAATAGATAGGGGTACCTGGGAAAATTATCAACTGGCGAAGGTTTATTCTTCTTAGTAACAATCCATTTTCAAGATATTCCAGCAGTTTTTTGTAGTTTATTTCATAAGTTTTCTTTGTCTCACCAAATAATCCAAATATCAGATTTATTCCTGGAAGTAGCTTTGGAATACCGTTGTTATCTCTAATTCCCCCGATTTCATTGACCACCCTTACGGCAGTATCGATGTCTTCCACTTCCCCATCTATATTGTTCTTTTTCCTGACAATAGAGTCAAAACTCTCCACTCCAAATGATAAGATGTCTCCTGCGGTGTTGTGTTTAACAATGGTTTCAATTATTCTTGCTGAATGTGGGAGATTTTTGGAGATGTAAGCAGGGTTTGCATTGTCTGTATGTAATACTCTAATCTCTGGACACGAACTTCTTATACCACTGTAGAGTTCTTCAACAGCTAATGGATTTATTGAACCTGAATTCCAATCACTTCCAAAGGCAATTATGTTTGCACTTCTTCCAAGTCTAAATGCACGAATGCCTTGTTTGTATAACTCGGTCACTTCGTCAACAATATCCTGAGTAGGTCGAGAGAAAAATCTTTTATGGAGTAAAGGTTCTGTGCAAAACGTACAATACGTTCTGCGTTCACAACCCAGGGAGACTTCTATTTCAGCGATGATATTTGGAAATCTCGGATGCTGGACTACGATTGCAGCTCCTATCTGAGATGCTATTCTTATCGCCTTTGTATAGTCTTCTGAAAGTGTTTCAGAGACCCACTTTCCAATATCATCAACAAATTCATCGGATTCGATATCTGATGTTTCTTTTGCAACTTTTCCCCCAGATGCTGCAAATGCCCTTGCGATGGCACCCATCAATATTCTATAGGACGCTCTCGAGTTGGCAAATATTTTGTTTGCTTCTCGAGGTGTTATGGGTGTTCCTCCGATGTACTTTCCCGGTACGGTAGTGCCACCAATTATAACGACGTAGTCATAGCGAGAAAATGCGTGCCAAAGGTCCTTGGCACGCACATCGTCTATCGTAAAATAGTCCACATCATATCCCTTTAGCCAAAATACTCCTGCAACGTATCTAACGTAGGTGCTTATGTAAGGTGGAACGCCCAAAACCGCGGGTTCGTCAACGTAACCATCAATAATTGCGCAACGCATTCTTAATCTCCCTTGCAATATTTTCGGATACTTTAATCAGCTTTACGTAATAGTTTCCAACTTTGAATTCTCCAGATATTTTATTGATTTCTAACTCGAGAGCTTTTCCTTCTTTGTCATACCCTGAGATTCTTATAAAGTCCTTCCCTTCTGACGTTGTTGCCCAAAGGAAAAACTTTGAAAGGGAGTACAGCTCTTCGGGGAGTGGGGTGTCATCCACAAGTTTGTATTTACCAATCAAGCTCTTTATATCAAACTGCTTTGGAAACTTGTTAATGTACATAGTCGTTGTTACATCTGCAACTTTTCGAACAACGCGCATTATTTCGCCAGACACGACGAAGATTTCCAAGGCAAAAAACTCTTCGACAAATTTGTACACACCATCTTTTGATATGTCTAATTTCTTGGATTTTACGTACTCGTAAGCGATATCTGAAAGATCTTTAATTTGGAAAGTGCGCATCAGCACATTTGAATCACCTATGTAATACTTATCCTTCAGTTTTACCCAAACAAAAGATTCAGGGCTTGAAACAATAACAATTTTATAGTCGCCGCTTTCGTAAACTTCTTCAGAACGCATAAATGTACCAGCTTTGCAAGTCTCGTATACCATACGAACGTAGTACCCATCAGAGTAAGCAACCGTGGGAAAATAAATTAGAAAACAAACAGAAAAGGCAAAAAGCAAATAACTCCTCTTTAGTTTATTTTCATTCACGCTGACCTCACCTTACTTTTAGAAAGGATTTGAGTATTACCAATCTCCATCGCTCGCTATAGCTGTGTACCTCAGAGTTTTAAAAAGCAGGTCGTTCATGTGGTTCTCATACGTGTTCTGACCGTTTGTTAATGTTTTCAAATTCGAAGAGACGGGCTCTTGATTTTCAATCCTCTGTTGGATTGATGAAAAGTTTTGCTTGATTCTAAAAGATTGCGCACTTTCGAATTTTGTGAACAATATTACAAATGCAATAGTAACTACGATTCCCATTTTAAAAAATATTCTTTTCAGCTTATTTCTCTTTATCTTTCGAATAATCTTTTCTTCCATCAATGGACCAGGTTTGTAGGAATACTCCTTAGCGATAAACTTTGCAACAAGATTGTATTCTCCCATATGTGTAAAGTTTTCATGGTTCTTCCTGCTCATCGCCTAATGCCTCCCCTAAAAGCTTTCTTAGTTGCCTTTTTACATAATGTAACCTACTCTTTATTGTTCCCTCTGGTTTATCAATTATTTTTCCAATTTCTGCGTATGTTAAGCCCTCAACTTCTTTCATGTACAAAATGGCTCTATCTTCAGGGTCCAATTTAGCCAAGGCTTCGTTCAACTTTTGCAAAACTTCCTCATGTGACAAGATTTTTTTAATATCATCTTCAGAACTGACCTGACTATGGTATTCAGGGAACTCTTCGTCATCCGTTGATTGTTCAAAATCAGTCAGTATACTTCTGTGTTTTAGCTTCTTATATAGGTTGTTACATACGTTCATTGTTATTTTGTATATCCATGTTGCTAACTTAGAATCACCACGAAATTTTTTGACGCCTTTATAAACTCGAAGAAAAACTTCTTGAATCACATCGTCAATATCATCTGAACCTAAGAAACTTTTAACCAAAGCGCCTATTTTTGGAGCGTAGGTTCTATACAAATATCTGTAAGCTTCTTCATCACCCTTTGCCAAAGCTCTTATTAACTTTTTCTCATCGTTCCAATTATTTTGACCATTGTTTTTTTCAAATCGTTCAATATCCGAATTATTCTTCATCTCCGAAAATTTGGAAGATTCCAATTTTCTCACCACCTACAAGGGTTCTAAACATTACAGCGTTTTTCAAAGCCTGTCCACGGTAGCAGTTATTGAAGAAAACAAATCGCTTTGTTGAAGGTAACGAAAAAAGTTCTCCAGCAATCTCTGCCAGCTCGGATTCCGAGTAATTGTAATCATAACGTGTTTTTTCGTCAGCAGTAAACCAGTTCGGATTTCGGCCGTGCAGCCGGATATACGTAGTATCTTCGTTTGCATTGTACTCAGTATTAAAAGGATACAGACCTGGTAATCTCGGAAGGTCGACTACAACTATGTGGAGATAAGGACTGAATTCTTTCATCAAAATCCAAACATCATCTCTTTTTGCCCACGTCGAGTTTCTAAACTCTATGAAAAGTTGAGTATCCTTACTTGTTATTTCTTCAGCAAGCTTCTTTAAAAACTCAACATGTTCACTAGAGTATTTAAACGCATACGGAAATTGGGCAAGGTAACCTACCATTTTACCTTCCTGTTTTATAATATTTGTGTTCTTTACGAACTCCTCGAGATTTTCTATATTTCCGTCGTGTGTTATAGAACTATGAAGTTTTACTGCGAATTTGAAACCTGGAGGCGACTTTCTCAATAAAGATACTATGGTTCTATATGACGGCATTTGGTAGAATGTGTAGTTTAACTCTACTGCGTTGAAACCATAATTCTGCCAATAGTAATTGAACATCTCGCTAGATTTAATATAATCCGGATAAACTGTTCCAACCCAGTCACTGAACGAAAAACCGCTTGTGCCGATAAACCAGATGACACGTTTTTCTTTTTCGTCCATTTTCTTTATCTGACCCTCCAGTATTCAACTAAGTAAGGAGGTATATCCTCAACAAAGTCACGTTCTATTTTTCCGGTCCTAAAGTAGTCACTTCTAGAAAAAACGGAATGAGTTATATAAAGCATATCTTTAGCTCTGGTTATTGCAACATAAAACAGCCTTTCTTCTTCGTCAAGTGAACCATCTTTCAGAGCCAAGAAGTGTGGAAAATCACCAGGATTGACACCTATGACAAAGACTATCTTCCACTCCAACCCCTTAGCTTGATGGACTGTTGTCAATGTAACTTTCCCGCCTTCATCTTCGTTTGTGTCAAGTTCAGCCTCTCTTGCTTCAGATATTATTAACTCACTTAAGAATTCCTCTGTAGAATTGTAAAACGATGCCATTTCAATAAGCCTTTCAATATCTTCCTCTCTGTCTCGGAAATCTTGGTAGTGGTATTCAAGAATGCTTTGATAAAAACCTTCATAGAAATTTCTTATCTGCTCACTTGGACCTTTACCAAGAGAGTTGTAAATAACGTTTTTCAGCACATCTATATTATCACTTTTAACATTAAGACTTAAGAACCGTCCTATAGGGTCTTCTGTCGATGTTATTTCATTCGCAATCCTTTCAGCTTTTACATCTCCTACGTTTTCAAGCATTTTCAGGATTCTCATCCATGAAATAACCTCGTAAGGATTTTCCAAAATCTTCAAAAATGCTATAACATCCTTTGCATGAGCAGTTTCCGTAAACCTAAGACCTGAGAGTAGTTTGAAAGGGATGTTGTTTTTTGAAAGCTCCAGCTGTAATTCCAACGAGTGAGAATGGGCTCTATAGATTACTGCTATATCACTGTAGTTTGCACCATCATTCACATGTTCGATAATTCTTTGAGCAACAAATCGTGCTTCGTCAAAATGGTCATAAGTATTAACAATTACGGGTTTTTGGGAACTGTAACGAACAGCTCTTAACTTCTTAGGCACTGACGACCTCGGTATCATAGAATTCACTAACTCAACTATTTTGTCTGTGCTTCTGTAGTTGGTTTGTATTTTAAACACATTAGCACCTTCCATGATTTCTTTTACGTTTTCAAATCGCGCCCCTCTGAATGAGTATATACTTTGTGCATCGTCGGCTACTACGAAGAGATTGTTGTGTACCTGACTTAAAAGCTGAACAATTTTTAATTGCAGTATATTTGTATCTTGGAATTCATCAACTAAAATCCATTTGAATTGAGATGAAATACGTTCACGAACATCGGGCTTTTCTTCGAGAAGCATAAGCATCTTAAGTAACAAGTCGTCGTAATCTAAGACGTTTTGTTTTTCTTTTTCAATGGCATACTCTTTATATATATTTTCAATCACATCAATGACGTTTACCCATCTTTTTGCACGTTTAACTATGACTTCGTATGGGGTTTGAAGGGTGTTGTTCATAAAAGAATAGAGTGAGTAAAGCTCGTTTGGAGTTGGGAGTGCTTTACTCATCTGCTTTGAAGTTACAAAACGACTTCTGACTAACTTCATCAAATCTACAGAATCATCTTCGTCTAGGATTGTAAAGTTTGGTTTAATACCTATACTTGACCCATAACGTCTGAGCAACACGTTACACACATGGTGAAATGTTCCTGCGAGCATACCAGAAAGTTCTCTTTTAGCTACTTTTTGTGCTCGCTCTATCATCTCTCTTGCTGCAGCTCGAGTGAATGTAACCAAGAGTATCTCTGAAGGTTTTACTCCATTTCCGAGAAGATATGCAATTTTGTAAGTAATTACACGGGTTTTTCCGCTACCTGGACCCGCTATGACAACACTCTTACCAAAGGAGTTTAAAACGGCATTCCTTTGCTCAGCGTCGAGCTCGTTCATTATCTCGCTGATTATTTTCTCAGTTGTCCCATTCCTATTTTCTAACTTGTATTCTTTAATTTCTCTATCTCGACTCATCATCACACCACCATTTGTATACTTATTTTCAGAACAGTCTGGATAAGAACTTACCGATATGTCTATATGGGATGTTCATTCCAAGCTTTATGTTGGGTCTGTTATCTCCATGGAAGTCACTTCCTGCGGTGACCACCAAATCGTATTTTTCCGCGATTCTCAATAATTCTTCTACTTGACCTGGCAAATGTGTCGAATAATACGCCTCTACACCGTCCAAACCTTTTGAGACCAAATACTTAATCAAATCCTCCAGAGTTTCAATGTCCGGAGTTATTGGGTAAGGTTTACCCTCGTGGAGTGCTTGGTAGGGATGTGCCAGTATGGCAATACCACCTGATTCTTTTATCAGTTCGATAGCTTCCTCTGGTTTCAGTCTTTTTTTCTCAACAAAAAATAATCCCCCGTCTTTTAGATATTTTTGGAACGCCTCGTCCATGCTATGCACGTATCCTTTTTCCACCATCAAACGGGCAAAGTGAGGTCTACCAATTGCCTTGCCCTTTGCCACTTTTTTTAGTTCTTCCATTGTAACTTTGAATCCGTGTTGATTCATCTTTTCAAGAATCAGCTCGTTTCTTTTGTTGCGATATTCGATTAAATCATTCAATACTTTCTCAACTCTTTCCGAATTGGCGAAGTTGTAACCTAAGATATGCAGGCTATCAGTTGGATATTCCGCACTGATTTCCACTCCTCGAATAAGTAACAACTTTGGGTCTTTGTAAACAGTGTCATCAATTTGATGGAACCCCGTTATTGTATCATGGTCAGTTATCGCCAACACCTCTAATCCTATTAGCTTTGCCTTTTCCACAAGTTCCATGGGCTTTAGAGTACCATCTGATGCGGTTGTATGAGTGTGAAGATCCAGAACCAAAGCAATCCCTCCAGATAAGTTTAATATCTCTTTTTCAAATTTCACGTTTTATTATACCACGTTTTGTGGTATACTTAATTAAAGATAGCTACACAACAAATAAAATTTGAAAACAGTTCTGGGATGGAGGGATTGCCTTGAAAAGAGAAGAAGCACTGGAGCTACTTAAAACACATTTATCCAACAAAAACCTGATTAATCATTGCTTAGCTTGTGAAGCCATTATGAGGCGTTTAGCCCGCCATTTCGGACAAGATGAAGAAACTTGGGGACTTGCAGGGTTGCTACACGACCTTGATTATGATTATACAAAAGATAAACCAGAAGAACATGGTTTCAAAAGTGTTGAAATTCTTGGTGATTCTGTAAGCAAGGAAATAAAAGATGCCATCCTTGCACACTGTGAAAAGAAAGTGCCAGAAACCCTTATGGAAAAAGCGCTTTATGCGGTTGACCCAACTAGCGGTTTCATAGTAGCTGCTGCGTTGATAAGACCGGAAAAGAAACTCGCCTTTGTTGACGTTCCGTTTCTGCTAAACAGGTTTAAAGAAAAAGGATTCGCAAAAGGTGCAAATCGGGACCAGATGAAATCTTGCGAGAATATCGGGCTGACATTAGAAGAATTTTACTCGCTTGCTCTAGAAGCCATGAAAGGGATAGCTGAGCAGATAGGACTGTAAAGTTTTGGCTTCCATTTTAAAGTGTTGAGGTGTGAATATGGAATTTACACTGTGGGTTGTTTCTGTTATCTCGGTTTTCGTTGATAATGTTTTCAGGGAATATTTTACACTTGTGCCATTGTATTTTCTTCTCGAATCTCTTCCAGAAATTGATAAAAGAAGCTTAAAGTCGAAAGTAATAAGACTGTTTTTGTTTTCTCTTTTTTACCAAAGTTTTTCATATCAGAGATTGACAATTATATGGGTTATCATAACATCTGTCATTATTGTGATAGAATTGTATAGAGATACATTTTACTATCCTTGGAGCGCATCTTTACTACAGGCGGTTTTATTCTTGCTTCCATACTACTTTTTTAAACCATTTGCTTTACTTTACGGTTTTCTAGTAAATTGCGCTTTATTTGTTTACATATACAAAAAACTCGAGTTTGGAGGTGCCCGATGATTATGCAAGTGAGATTACCTGATGGAAGTATAAAAATTTACGATGGACCTGTAACACCGGGTCAAATAGCGAGAGAAATTTCCGAGGGGCTATGGAGGAATGCTGCAGGAGCTTTGGTTAACGGTCAGTTATGGGACTTGGACCGACCTATCGACTTCGATTGCGAGTTGAAAATAGTAAAGTTAGAAGAACCAGAAGCGGCAGAAATTTACAGACATACGATGTCACATATAATGGCTCAAGCTGTTATGAGAATTTACGGCGCTGACAAAGTTAAACTTGGCATTGGTCCAACTATTGAAAACGGGTTTTACTACGATTTTGACATTCAAGACGCGAAAATAACGGAAGAAGACTTAACGAAAATAGAAGAAGAGATGAAGAAAATAATCAAAGAGGACTTGAAAATAGAAAGATTCGAACTACCAAAAGCCGAAGCAATAGAACTAATGAAGCAAAGGGGTCAGGTTTATAAAGTAGAGCTCATAGAAGAAATTCCTGATGAAAAAGTGAGTTTTTACAAACAAGGAGAATTCATTGACCTTTGTCGTGGACCACATCTACCAAGTACTGGCAAAGTGAAGCATTTTAAGCTGCTTTCTGTTTCTGGTGCTTATTGGCGAGGTAACGAAAAAAATCCTATGCTCCAAAGAATCTATGGTACAGCCTTTGCTAAAAAGGAAGACCTTGAAAATTATCTGAAGATGCTTGAGGAAGCAAAGAAGAGAGACCACAGAAAACTCGGACCTCAACTTGATTTGTTCTTTATAAATACCGATGTTGCAGCAGGTATGCCGATATTTTTACCGTACGGTATGACAGTCCTTTTGGAACTTATGAATCTTTCAAGAAAGTTGCACAAAAAATACGGCTACAAAGAAGTGGGAACTCCTTTAATAATGCACGAAAAACTGTGGCGTCAAAGTGGACACTGGGACCACTACAAAAACAATATGTATTTCACAGAAAAAGAAGAAGTTACCTATGCTGTAAAACCGATGAACTGTCCCGGACACATACTCATCTACAAAAACAAACCTGTTTCATACAAAGACCTTCCAATCAGGTTGTTTGAGTTCGGTAGGGTTCACAGATACGAACGTGGCGGGGTTTTACACGGACTATTGAGAGTGAGGACGTTTACACAAGATGATGCACATATATTTTGTAGAGAAGACCAGGTTGTGGCAGAGGTCACCAACGTTGTTAAATTCATCGACGAACTCTACAGCATTTTTGGTTTCACATACCGTGCAACACTCAGCACGATGCCTGAAGACCACATGGGTGATGAGGCAACCTGGGAAAAAGCTACACAAGCGCTTAGGAATGCTTTAGAAGAAACAAAAGTTCCGTACGTTGTTGCCGAAGGCGAGGGTGCATTTTACGGTCCGAAGATTGATTTCCATGTTAAAGATGTGATTGGAAGAGAATGGCAGTGTGCAACTATCCAGGTAGATTTCCAAATGCCGGAACGCTTCGATATCACATACAAAGATGCCGATGGAACAGAGAAAAGACCAGTTATGATTCACAGAGCGCTATACGGTTCCCTTGAAAGATTTTTCGGTATTCTTATTGAACATTATGCTGGTGCATTTCCAACTTGGCTTGCACCGGTTCAGGTTGTTATATTACCTGTTTCAGAAAAGTATGTTGATTATGCAAAGCAACTATCAGAAAAGTTTGACAAAAACGGGATAAGGGTAGAACTTGATGACCGTAACGAGACTCTTGGGTACAGAATAAGGGAAAATCAAATAAGGAAAGTGCCATATATGATAATTGTTGGAGAGAAAGAGAAAGAAGCCGGGAAAATCTCAGTTAGGACACGTGATGGAAGAGACATTCACGATGTGGAAGTTGAAGAATTCATAACAAAGATTACGGGGGAAATAAATTCCAGAAGTATATCTCTGGCTTACTGATTTGAACTATCGGCAAAAAAAGGTGGTGGGAATTTGTTACCGGAAGAACTCATAAAACTTTTCAAAGAGGCGTTTGGCAAAGAACCAATATGTGAGGATCCAAGTAAAGGAATTTGTTTATCGAAAGAGAACGGTTATATAGTCATAAGAGAAAACGGAAAAATGATAGCGCAATTTGAAGATAACGAATCCGATTATGGTTTTATCTTACAATACTATGCGAAAAAGGCAGGTTTGTTTGCACCCCAAGACAAACAAATAGAAGAACTCTTGAGGTCGCTTTTTGTAAATATAATCGTCCTAACAGAGGTAGAAGACAAGAATGGATTTTCCCATTCTCAACGGGTTGCCAAGCTAGCTGAAGAATTTGCTCGGTATCTTGGATGGGATGAATCAAAAGTTCAAGAACTTAGGAATCATGCATTTTTGCATGACGTTGGCAAAATCGCCATTGAACAACTGATGCTTTATTCACCAACGCGATTAAGAACATTTGAAGCTCACTACGAGGACCATCCGATGATGGGAACTATTTATCTAACAATACACGAAAGCCTGTGGAAATATATCCCAACCGTCAGACACCATCATGAACGGTGGGATGGAAAAGGATTCCCAGATAAACTGAAAGGTGAAGAGATACCATACTTTGCGAGAATAATTGCTATCTTGAATTACTACGACGAAGTAACAAATTTTGTATCGGCTGATTGGGACAGCGAAATTAAAACTCCACAACAAGCGGTAAAGGAAATAAAGAATCTATCAGGAACATTCTTTGACCCAGCAATCGTCGAGCAATTTGTAAATTTTATGAGAGATGTTCATAACGTAAGTATTGAGTAGTTTTTAGTTATGACCCGTAGTTGGAAAAGACTGGAGTGAGTTGTAACAGTGTATATTTGTTTTTTACCTTTTCCAACACGGCTTCTAAGGGGGGATCTTATGATTTCACCGGTAGCGTTTTGGATTATCTTGGGTGTTCTACTAATGGTTTTAGAGATATTTACACCAACTTTTTTTGTATTCTGGTTTGGGCTTGGTAGCTTAGCAGCCGCCATCGTTGCTTATTTTTATGAGAACACAATCTTCGAGCTTCTTACATTCATAGTTGTGTCGGGTATACTTGTTTTGTCCACAAGAAAACTTGCCAAAAAAATAACAGGTGAAGAAGTAAGAAGTATCAATGTTGATGAAATTATTGGAAAAGAGGCAGTAGTTATAGAACACATTGATAATAAATTGGGAAAAGGTGTAGTAAAAGTAAGCGGTGATATGTGGCGAGCTGTATCTGTTAACGACGATGTAGTGATACCAAGCGGAGAAAAGGTGATAATCGAAAAAGTGGAGGGAGCTCATGTCGTTGTTCGCCCACTTTTTATACCGAAAGAGTCTGAGAACTTAAAGGAAGAGAACAAGTCAGATAATTTAGAATAATTCCAAACCTAAAAAGGAGGGGAGAAACATGTATGTTGTGCTAATTGCAATTGCATTTTTACTTCTGATTATTGCTGCAACAGGAATCAGGATTGTAAGACCATACGAGCGTGGTTTGATTGAAAGGTTAGGAAAGTTTAAGAAGGAAGTTAAGTCTGGCCTACACTTCATTATTCCTTTCTTCGACAGGATGATCAAAGTTGACATGAGAGAACATGTCATAGATGTTCCTCCTCAGGAAGTTATTACGAAAGATAACGTAGTTGTAGTTGTTGATGCTGTGATATATTACGAGGTAACAGATGCGTTCAAGTCTGTTTACAATGTCAGTAATTTTGAGTTTGCCACTATCAAGCTTGCTCAGACGAATCTGAGGAATGTGATAGGTGAACTCGAACTTGACCAAACACTAACGTCAAGAGAGAGTATAAATGCTAAGTTAAGAACAGTTCTTGATGAGGCGACTGATAAATGGGGTATAAGAATTACACGTGTTGAAATTAAGAAAATCGATCCGCCAAAAGACATTATGGAAGCAATGAGTAAGCAGATGAAAGCTGAGAGGACAAAGAGAGCTGCCATACTGGAAGCAGAAGGTATCAGACAATCCGAAATTCTCAAAGCTGAGGGAGAAAAACAAGCAGCAATTCTGAGGGCAGAAGGTGAGGCTGAGGCAATTAAAAGAGTTGCCGAGGCGAACAAATATCGACTTATTGCTGAAGCTGAAGGTCAGGCACTTGCTATAACAAGTGTGTTTAAAGCCATCCATGAGGGTAATCCAACAAATGATCTCATAGCAATTAAATATCTTGAAACGCTCAAGGAAGTTGCCAACGGTCAAGCAACAAAGATATTCCTACCTTTAGAAACATCGTCTGTCTTGTCATCGGTAGGAGCAATAGCTGAGCTGTTTAAAGATGTTCAAACAAAGCAAGAAAAACATTCGGAGGAAAAGAAAGACAAATGATTAAGACATTTTTAAACATAATCTTTGGCTCCTTGATAAGTACGCTTATCGGGAGCTTTTTTGCCGTACTTATTTCTTTTAGTGTAATTTCCAAAAGACCGAGGTTTCGCTATCAAACCCTCTATTTTTTCAATGACATAATGACGCTTGGGTTACTCACATTGCTTTGGTACTATGTTGACAACTTGATAATTGCCTTTGCACTCTTTGCTGTCTTATCGACCGTGTTTTTAATATACAAGTTGCTTGTTGGAGTTTATTCCATCGACAGGCGCTTCAGATTACTCATACTATCTTTAGGTGCAAGTCATAACGAGTATTCGCTTTTTATCCTTGAACGTAACCTCGGTAAGCTTTTCGCCAATCTGCTAAAATTTTACGTACTGTGTCTAATAGGTTTCTTAGTCTCACTAACAAACTATGCCTCCGATATAGGTTTCTTTTCTTTGATTGTGGGATTGATTTTAACTTTATTTCAAACAGATTAATGTAAAACAGGACGATGAAAGGAGAAGTGTTACATCATGGATAAGAACTTGCTGGTAAACTATGCACAGGCTATCTTAAAAGTAGGTGTGAACCTTCAAAATGGCCAGAAGCTTATTGTGAATGCTTCTGTAGACCATAAGGACTTTGTTAGGATTCTTGTAGAACAAGCTTACGACCTAGGTGCGAAGGAAGTACTCGTTGTTTGGAACGACACGTATATAACAAGGCAGAAACTTCTGAAAGCTCCAGAAGATGTTATTACAAATGTGTATAACTGGGAAGTTGAAATGGCAAAAAGTTTTCTAGACGATGGCGCAGCTACGATTTCACTTGTAGGCTCCTATGCAGATTTACTCTCAGATGTTCCAGCAAATAGGATAGGAGCTGCTACTAAGGCAAGGCAAATAGCATTTAAGGAAATAATGGAAAGAACAATGATGAATAAAAACAGATGGTGTGTAGCAGGTGTACCAAATCCAGAATGGGCTAAGAAAGTTTATGGAACCGAAGATATAACTCTTTTATGGAAAGACATTCTCTTTATGGCAAGGATAGACGAATCAGGTTATGACAAACTCCTTGCTCATTTGGAAAGACTAAAAAATCGAAAAGATTATCTAAACAATATGAAATTCGAGGCTTTAAGGTACGAAGGACCTGGCACAGATTTGATCGTAGAGCTTCCAAAGAAACATCTTTGGTTGAGTGGGATAGAACATGATGTGAACGGTGTGCCATTCCTTCCGAATATCCCAACAGAAGAAGTTTTTACTGCGCCATCGAAATACGGAGTTAACGGAAGGATATCCAGCAGTATGCCTCTTGTTTACCAGGGCAACATAATCGACAATTTCTGGTTTGAGTTTAAGGACGGTAAGGTAGTTAATTTTGGTGCGGAAAAGGGAGAAGGTGTGTTGAAAGAACTCATCAACACAGATGAAGGAGCATCCTATTTAGGCGAGGTTGCTCTTGTTGACATAACCTCACCAATTTATCAACTCAATAGGATATTCTACAATACGCTATACGATGAAAACGCTGCCTCACACTTTGCTCTTGGTAGGGCGTACCCAACATGCGTGGAAGATTTCAGCGGTGATCCAGAAAAAGATGGTATAAATACGAGTCTTACACATGTGGATTTTATGGTTGGAAACGATAAAATGAATGTATACGGAATAAAAGATGGAAAGGAATATGTATTGATGGAGAACGGACTTTGGAAAATTTAGTTAAACACCATCTGGTATAACTTTTCCAATATGGTATAATTGTATGTGAAGAATATCACTAAGTTTCGATGTGAATTTTGCTGAAGGAGGTAGGCTGTATGAGTTTTGACAAACAGGAGTTTGTTCATGAATTAATCTCGCCGAATGCTTCTAAGATTGTTTTGCTTGTTATGGATGGTATCGGTGATTTACCAAATGAAGAAGGTGTAACACCACTTATGAAAGCGAACACACCAAATTTAGATAAGCTTGCTGAACTCAGTGACCTTGGTCAAACTATACCTGTTATGCACGGAGTAACACCTGGTAGTGGACCAGGACACCTTGGGCTTTTCGGATATGACCCCATCAAATATCAAATTGGTCGAGGTATTCTCGAAGCGTTGGGAGAAGATATAGAAGTTGGAGAGCTTGATGTTGTTGCAAGGGGTAATTTTGCAACTATAAGTGGTGATATAGTCGTAGACAGAAGGGCAGGTAGGCCATCAACAGAAGAGAGCGCTAAGGTTGTAGAAAAACTGAATGCAAACATAAAGGAAATTGAAGACGTGAAAGTAACGTTTTACCCTGGTAAAGAACACAGGTTTGTTTTAAAGCTTACAGGAGAGGGATTATCCGATAACATCGAAGATGCGGACCCGCAAAAAGAAGGGAAACCCATAAAATATACGACAGCCCTCTCGCCAGAAGCTGAAAAGACGGCAAGAATTGTAAATAAACTTCTTGAAAAAATCAAAGAAGTGCTCAAAGATGAACCCAAGATGAACTTTGCACTCGTTAGGGGTTTTTCAAAGTATCCTAAGCTTCCACAATTTCCAGAAGTTTACAAACTTAGAGCAGGTGCGATTGCGGTTTATCCAATGTACAAAGGGCTTGCAAAACTCGTTGGAATGACCATTATCCCGACAGGTCAAACCATCGAAGACGAGATAGAGACACTAAAGAAAGAATGGAATAATTACGATTTCTTCTTTGTTCACATAAAGAAAACAGATTCCTACGGTGAAGACGGCAAATTTGACGAAAAGGTTCACGTCATTGAAAATGTTGACAAGGTTCTTCCTGAAATCTTAGCACTGAACCCTGATGTGCTTGTTGTGACCGGTGACCACTCAACACCTTGTGCAATGAAAGGGCACTCGTTCCATCCGGTTCCGATAATGTTCTTTGCTAAACACACAAGAAGAGGACTTTCAAAAGCGTTCAACGAATTTGAATGCGCAAGAGGAACAATTGGCACAATCCATGCAACAGATGTTATGAACCTGATCCTAGCGTACTCGGGTAGGTTAGAGAAGTTTGGTGCGTAATACATCTTCAAGTTTAAGATAGTATTGGCTGGGGGGAAAGGGTTGGGGGAGAAGCCAAAAGTCTATTCTGCATCTTTTACTTCTTTCTATTACTTTGGTGGAGCAATTATCGGTCCATTAGTGGGAACTCGTTTGAAGTTCCCACTTTTCTTTTTGGTTTTTCCCATAGCTTTAGCCCTTTTTAAAAGACCAAAGCTTGGTTTATTTTTCCTTGTTTTGATGTTATCAAATGTCATGTCTGTTAACAACCTTGAATTTCCAATGAAAAACATGGAATTCGTAGGAATTGTGAAAATGGTCCAGAATGGTTCAAGTATTCTTCAGTTGTCATTTTTCGATGGTGAAAAGTGGCACAAACTTGGTGTTGATGTTCTTGTATATAAGGAAGAACCTCTCGGCACAATAGTATACTTTGTAGGTGAGTTAAGAAAGAGAAGTTCATATCCTATATACTATGCAAAGACCGATTATTATGTAACTGCGAACAATTACGAATCTTTCATCAGCTCGGTCTTTGCTCAGTTTGAGAAGTTCAGAAAATTTACAACCTATGTTGACCCTTTTTATCAAAACTTATTCGGAAATTCTTCAAGAGATGAGAATTTTATCAAAAGTGGATTATTTCATATATTCTGCGTTTCAGGAATGCACGTATCTTTGCTTTATTTATTCACCTCTTACATCGTAGGAATTTTAACCTACAGAAAATGGTTGAGGACTGTCCTTTCTTTGGTTTTGCCTACGGTTTTTGTGATAGGCTCAGGAATGGGATTACCCTCGATACGTGCTTTGATAATGCTGTATGTGGCAGGATTACTAAGGGCTTTTGATTACAGAATAAACACTATAAACGTAGTTTCACTTGTTGGGACGGGCATGGTGTTAGCGAATCCAGAAATTGTGTTTTCGCTATCATTTTATATGACTTTTTTTGCGACTATTGGTGTTTTAATTTCTGAAAATAATCTCCTATCAAACGTTGGAGGGTTCCTTGGAAGTGCTCCGTATGTTTCTTTGATAAATCCGGTGAATCCCTTTTCCATAATAGCAACTATCTTGGTTTCAATACCAGTTCAAGTCTTGTTGTTCGGACTAACGGTTAGTTATCTTCTCTTTGCGCTTAAGTTGTACTACCTCAGCGCGCTCTTGCTTTACGCATTAAAGCCTTTTTCTTGGTTTATCGAGACGGTGGCTATCATGTTTGCTAAATTGCCATTGATACCCCAACATCCAGTAGTTACTTTTGCATTTGCGATGTCTTTTATCATTTATATAGGCCTTGTATTTGAATCAAGAAAACAAAAGCAGGAGCTGTCTTAGAAAGACACTCCTGCTTTTAGTTTGATTAATTTTTTCGGATTCAGTTGCTCACTTTTTTGAGCATTTCGGGCATAATCCCCTGAACTTCAGGTCAATTTCTTCCACGATGTAACCTTTATTTTTCAAAAAGTCCATGTACATACTCATTACTTTATCGGGAGAAAGCTCTCCTTTTAGTTCGTATATTTTTCCACAAGAATTGCAAATAAAATGCGAATGTTTTCCTTCCCTATCGACAAGTTCGTATCTGTACACTCCTTCTCCGAATTGCAACCTTCTTAAAAAACCGAGTTCAACAAGTAAATCTATGGTCCTATAAACCGTTGCTTTGCTTACATTGAGCTTTTTATTTAGAAGGTATCTATAAACCTCCTCGGCTCCCAAGTGTTCACTATTGGTTTCTACAAAGACCTTTAAGACTTGTTCTCGTTGAGGAGTCATTCTGTACTTTCTGTCTCTTAGCTCTTTTTTAAGATTGTCAACGTGCATATTATCGCCCCTTCATTTTGTGAAATTGTCGAACTTACGCGTTCATAACAGGTTTAATATCTATCTTCCAACCCGTTAACTTCGCTGCTAACCTTGCATTTTGTCCAGCTTTTCCTATCGCGAGCGAAAGTTGATTTGGAGCGACAAGAACTCTTGAGGCCTTCGACTCGTAGTCTAAAATTTCGACATCAATAACCGAAGCAGGCAAGAGCGCATTGGCTATCAATTCCTTTGGATCATCGGACCATTTTATAATATCTATCTTTTCCATTTTCACTTCGCGTAACACAGCCGCTATTCTAGAGCCTTCGTGACCTATACAAGCGCCGACAGGGTCGACTTTTGGGTCCTTCGAAGTTACAGCTACCTTAGTCCTAACCCCGGGTTCTCTTACAACTTTGACGATTTCTACTATTCCCTGCTCAATCTCAGGAACTTCAAGTTTTAGAAGCCCAACCACAAACTCGGGATCTGTTCGTGATACTATAATTTTTGGACCTTTCTTGTCCCTTTTGACTTCCCTTACGTAAACTTTTATCAAATCGGATTGTTCAAATTCTTCACCTGGAATCCATTCTTTCTTTGGAAGATGTGTTTCGAGCTTTCCAATCCTGATATCCAACCACTCCGGGGTAACTTTAAGAACTTCAGCAACGACTACCCTTCCAACGAGCTCTGAGTACCTTTCGTATTGTTTCTCTTTTTCTATTTCTCTTATCTTTTGGATAAGAACTTGCTTCGCAACTTGAACTGCAAACCTTCCAAGCTTCTTTATATTCATCTTCTTCTTAATAATGTCCCCAACAACTGCATCTGGCTTTATCTTCAATGCTTCCTCAAGGGAAATCTGAAGATTTTCGTTTTCTACCTTTTCTACAACTTCAAGCAGTTGATAAGCCTCAATTTCTCCCGAGAGCCTGTTGATGACGATTTCAACATTCCTTTCACCAGTTTTGTTCTTATATGCACTCATAATAGCTTTTTCAAGAATGCTAATCGATTCGTCAACAGATATACCTTTTTCTTTTTCTAACTCCCTAAGTGCTTCCAACAACATTGGACTGTTCATGCTTTACCGACCTCCTATGCCTATTTTTTTAAATTCTTTAAAATACATCTACTTCCAGGTTTGCAGACTTAACATCATTATAGTTTACAGTGACTTCTTTACCTTCGACTTCTAGGACCACTGTCCCATTTTCCAAATCGACGCTTTTTATATACCCCTTTAAAGTTTTATTTGTCTTTACCTTTGCAAGGCTTCCTTCAAACCTTTTGAAATCTTGGATACTTCGAAGGGGTCTATCAAGTCCCGGAGAAGATACCTCTAAGTAATACCTCCCGGGTATCAGGTCACTTGAATCAAGCTTTTTCTCTATTTCGTATGAAACCAGTTCACAGTCTTTTGTACTCACGTAATCATCCAGTTTGTCTATAACAACTGTAAGTATCCATCTGCCAGATTGCATTTTATATTTCACGTCGAAAAGTATCAGCCCGAAAGCTTCGACAATAGGTTTGGCGATTTCTGTCACCTTTTTTTCTATTTCCTTAGGACTTAAACTCATTTTTTCACCTCCTGAAAACTTCTATTAAGATAACCGAAAAACCGGGACTAACGTCCCGGTTTTGATGAATTCTTTCAAGACTACCTAACACTTTCTGGCGGAGAGGGTGGGATTTGAACCCACGGGTGGTTTATGGCCACCGCACGCTCTCCAGGCGTGTGCCTTAGACCCCTCGGCCACCTCTCCTGGGAAGCTCGGAATCCCTACCAAGCTTGCAAAGTCCTACGTAATTATACCATAGCTCAATTAAAAATCAAGAGCTTTCATTGACTGCAACCCAATGAACGGATTGATTCTAGGTGACAATACTTTTGTAGCCATGTTTTTTCAAGGTAAACTTTATCAAAAAAAACACATTAATTAGGCTTGCGTTGTGTTATAATAGATACCAGAGGTGAAAAGAATTGGTTGATATACTTTTGAAAACGATAATGTTCGTTCCAAAATTTGGTGTACATTCTCTGCAAGTTGGCTTTATTGCATCAAAAATAGGTAAGCAATTGGGACTTGATGAACTGGAATTATTTTATTGCGGTGTTCTCCATGACCTTGGGGTTTTGACACCGCATAAAGGTATTTTACTAGATGATATTAACAACGAATTTCTTATTAAAGAGGATATTCCCACGTTTGAAGCTCCTACCAAAGATCACACACTAATCTCTGCGTTTGAGGTCTCAAAGATATCGTTTCTTTCCAAAAGGTTTCCAAACTTGTCTGCAAGCATTTTACTCCACCACGCCTTACCACATTATCTGAACGAGAGTTCGACAAAAGATATCGCAGCCAATGTTGTGTCTATCAGTGAAGAAATATCTAAGTACGTACTTGTGAACGACGAAGAGATGACCTATGATGATTTTATTATTCCTTTATCCACAATAAAAAACAGATTCTTCGATTTTGTGTACGATGCTGCGCTGAGTGTCTTAAAACAAGAATACACAAGATGGATGCTTTATGATATAAAAGCTGGGTTTAACAGGGAAAAGCTAATCCAAGATTACTCCATACAGGAGACTATGAGTTTTGAAGAAATTGTTGAAATGGGAGCGGTTTTGTCTTACATAATTGACTCAAAGAGCGAATTTACACGTGCACACAGTTGGCGAGTAGCTAACTTGGCGGGAGCTATCGCAAAGGAAATTTTGCTTAAGGAAGAAGAATTCTTCATTGCTGGTCTATTCCACGACATAGGAAAAATAACAACTCCGATAAGTATTCTAGAAAAGAAAGGAAAGTTGACAACTTCTGAGATGGATATAATGAAAAAGCATGTTTACTATAGTTATCTCATACTTTTAGAGCACCAAAATGAACCGTGGTTTTGGCCCGCCGTCAGGCATCAGGAACGAGTTGATGGAAGTGGTTATCCTTGGAAGCTAAAAGGGTCTGAAATGACATTTAAGGATAAGATTCTACAAGTTGCAGATTACTTTGTCGCAGTATTGGAACCGAGACCTTACAGAGGTCCCAATAGTCCTGAGAAAGCTTTAGAAGAAGTGCAAAGGGCAGTTTCTAATGGGGTTCTTGACCCTGGACCTGTAAGCATCTTGAAAGAGCTTGTTTACGGTGGTTTCAATTTTGAAAGTATTGATTTCATGTCATCTATCCAAAAAGAAATTAGTGATTTTGAAAAAAGTTTAACAGAGTAACGTAGTTATAAAAGAAAGGTGGGATTTTGGTATGAGTATTAATTTAAGGGAAATCAGAAGAGTAGCCATTGTTGGTGCAACAACAAATCCTCAAAAGTTTGGAAATATTGTTCTAAAGGACTTGAAGAAGAAAGGCTTTGATGTTCTTCCAGTTAGCCCGAAGTACGATGTTATCGAAGGGATAAAAACCTACAAGAGTGTTGATGAACTACCAGATGATGTTGATTTGATAGTTTTTATTGTTCCACCAGATGTAGGGCTTGAGGAGTTAAAAAAAGCTTACAGCCGTGGATTTCGTAAATTCTGGTTCCAGCCAGGTGCAGAATCGGAAGAGATAATTGAATTCTCAAAAACACTGTCAGATGCAGATTTTTCTTTTATCAAATGCATAATGGTCCAGACAAACTGGTGAAAGCTTAGGAATGTTTACATTTTTGATTTCAAATATTCGAAGAGGTGACGTGGTTTGACTTCCGAGATTTTAGAAAAGGTTCAAAAGGTTTTTGCCAATATAAGCGTAAAAGAATTCATGACCAAAGATGTAATTTACGTAAAGCCAGACAGAACGGTTGCACAGGTAAAGGAAATACTACGGCTGAAAAGAATCTCTGGAGTCCCTGTTGTAGACGACAACAATGTCGTGGTTGGCATAATAAGCATAGAAGATATCATAAAATGCCTTGAAAATGGTACACTTAACGAAAGCGTCAACGAACACATGACTAAAAACGTGGTTTGTTTAAGTGAAGACGCTACATTGCAAGATGTGATTAAGCATTTCGAAAGATATCGATACGGCAGATTTCCAGTTGTTGATGCTCAGGGGAAGCTTGTTGGTATAGTTACGAAAAACGATATCCTTGCCGCAGTTGCTACTAGACTTGGTTTGCTTTATCTACATGATGAGAGACGAAGAGAAGTACTTGAGCAAGATGTCTTGAGTAGGTCTTTGGTCACTGGTGAGGAAATTGACAAAAAAGGGGCAGATTTTTACTTCAAAATTGACTACTTCGATGTTAATTTAGCTGGTATAGGTGCAGCTCAATTGAAAAAGTTCTTGATAAGTAAAGGTATACCTGAGCAAGATGTGAGGAGAGTTGCAGTAGCCACCTACGAAGCTGAAACAAATGTGGTCATACATAGCGGGAGTGAGGGTGAAATATTCTGTTTTTTAGCGTCTGACCGGATTATCGTCAGAGTGGAAGACCGGGGAAAGGGTATCGAAAACATCGAATTGGCAATGAAAGAAGGTTATTCAACGGCGCCGGATTATGTGAGAGAGTTAGGATTTGGTGCTGGAATGGGGTTACCTAACATGAAAAGATTCTCAGATAAAATGGTTGTACTCTCTGAGAAAGGAAAAGGCGTAGTTGTTGAAATGGTATTTTATTTGAATAAGAGTTCTTAAAAAACCTAAGCACTTCTTTGAACGGTTTTAGAAATCAAGGCGTCTAAATATTTAGTGATTAATGTGAGTTCGCTATTTTTGCATTATTTTAAGTTGAGTTTCTCACTATTACTCAGGCATAGGAGGTGTAACTATGGATAACACATTAACGTGGGTTTTGGTTGGGGTTCTTGTTGCCGCGGTTGTTGTTGGTGGGATTTTTCTTCTCATGCCAAAGGATAAGTACATCGAAGTTGACGGCGTAAAAGTCTGGAAGGTTCCAAACGATGCGGAGATTATTTTTGTTGACCAGTCAAAAGCATTGAGTGTGAAGACTCTTGTTCAAAAAGGTCAACTGATAGCATTTGAAGGTGAGGCACAAGGTTTGGGAACAACACAGGATAGAGAAAAAGCAAAGATACGTGCATATCAAAAGATTGCAGAGTTTTTGAACGCAAAGGTTACAACATTTGCACAACTTGTAGAAGGTCAGCTACAAAATGTGCAGGTATCCGGCAGTAAGAAACAAGAGGTAGTGAGTGCGTCAGTGGACGCATACAAAAGAGTAACGGAATTGTTTGCTGAAGGAAGAGTGTCAGGTGCCTACGAATTTGCAGCGTGGAAGGTTAAGAGAGATAACCTGGTTTACACATACGTGCTATTAGTGTACGACCCGGCTCAGATTTTGAAATTGATAGAGGTTGATGCTTTGGTGAAACAAAAAGTGGACGAGCTTGGAAAACAAGGGGTTAACTTCTTTGAGAACTTGAATGCTGTCTTACAAGAAGCAACTAAAGGGACACCAATGGAAAAGAAATAATAAGTTGGTCTGCGATGCCCCCTGCTATAAAGCAGGGGGTTGTTTTATTGGGGTTTTTAAAGAGGAGGTGTTCCTATGGATTCGACAACACTGTTGATAATTTCCGCTTTGTTGATAGGTATTTTAGTTGCAGGTTTCTTTCTCTTAATACCCAAACCTGAAGTAAATCAGCCTGATACATCGTCTGCTATTAAGACTATGGAGGACATAAATAAGACAATAAGCACAGCTACAAGTCCTGGCACTGCCCAAGAGCAAGTTCAGCCACCTCAAGCAACACAACCATCACAATCTTCTCAGCCTTCGTCACAGCCTCAACAATCCCAGGCATCGGTTCAAATATCACCAGTGCAACCTCCAGCACAGCTTTCGAATGCATATATCGAAGTCTTTGGTGAAGGTTACGGCAAAACGGAATTAGAAGCAGAAGAAATGGCCAAAAACAATGGACTCCAAAAGCTGATTGAACAACTGTACGTGGAAGTAAAATCCTCCGCTGTATTAAAAGAAAAGCTTACAACGATGATTCAAGATGGAAAAGTGAAGGAAAAATTCGAAACTCAATACGAAAAGACGATTCAAACGAAGTCAGAAATGGAATTACTGGGGGTTTCGTATAGAACTACAGAGAGGAAGAAAGTTGGAAACCAGTATTATGCAAAAGTCCAAGTATATATAGAGGCCGAAAAAGCAAAACAGCAATTAGAGGCATTTCTCGCTATAAGACTTGGTAAATCACTGCTTGACTCTAAGATGATATTTTCCGCAAAGGCTATTGCTGATAAATACGAACCTCTTTTGTCAGCAAATACTTTTCCTCCAAAGACTGCAGAAGAGCTGATTCAAATTGTAAATGATATCAGAAGGAGATACGATAGGGTTCAAAACCTCACCGCTAGTATAAACTCCGCACGAGTTACTGATAAGAAAAGTGCACTAGAAGTGGCTAACTATTTAAACGAATTGTTCTCGATGGTTAATGACTTACCGCCTGGTTCCGTGGATGTTGACAAACTTACGCCGTTTTTGAATGACGTGAAAATATCGATTAAAGGTCCTCAGGATGTACTACTTGGAGAACAAGTAAAACTTGAGATTTTTGTAGAACCTACTCAGGTAAAATCGTTGTGGGTTTTCGGAGAACAGGTTGAAGCACAAGACTTGGTAACACTTAGCGATGGGAATGCTGTATTGTCTGTGCTTGTCAAATCTAGCACGTCAAAGGTAACAGTTTCGCTCGCCGGAATGGTAAATGCTACATGGGCTCCAGGAAGCGTTAGGGTGAACCCTGACATACTGAAAACGGTCTACAAAACAGACGCAGAGTTAAAGATTTTAGCCGGTGGGACTGCTAAGATAATATCAGACCAAAAGTTAATGCGTGAGAATGCTTTGAAGGATGCTTTAGTAAAAACTATGAAAAAAGCTGCCTCTGAGTTACTTATTGGTAGTGAGAGGGAACTGTTGGACGTTCCATTAGATGAATATATTCTCACCAAAGTTATTGGAGCCATCGACTACGAAATATCGGCAACAGGAGAATACGCAGGTTTATATTATGTCCTCGTGAGTTCAAAGATTAAGAAATATGATTTTGAGAATTATATTAAAGAAGCTTTGAAAAATGCCCCGGTCGGCTTTGCATTGGTTCTAACCGAAGGGGATAAATTAGGATACATCGAACCTGCGATAATTGATGGATTACTGTCTTCTGGTATAAAGCTCGTGTCTAAGGACTTCTCAAGGAAAATCCTGGAGGCCCAGGTAAAGAGTAATCTGCCACCAACTGTGCTGGCTAAAGTAACAGCATTGAGTGCAGCAAGGTACTTGATTTACGTGATTGTTAACAGTGCAGCAACGTACTTGCCAGATTACAAAGTTTATTCTGTTAGAACGTTGATTACAACACAGATTATTGACACTATAACTGGTAACATACTTGATACTTTAAGATTTGAGGAAGTTAACACAGGAGCTACTGAGCAAGCGGCTTTATCTAAGACAACATCTGGTCAAAAATTCAAAGAATACGTAGATGCTGTAGCAAGTTCTCTTAGATTCGAAAACGCACAACCAATTGCAGTTTACAAATACACGTTTGTGCTTGAAAGAGTAATCTACGGCTCCATTTTGCTTGATTACTTAAACGCGAATTATGATAAAGTTAGAGTTGTTGAAAAGACCGATACAAAATTGATAGTGGAGATAGAAAACGTTCCTATGGCTGATATGGAAAAATTCCTTTCCACAGTTGATGCTCTGAAAATTAAGAAGATATCGGATTTTAATTATCAAGTGACTAAGTAAAATTAATAAAATTTCCTCTAAGGAGGTGTGCTCACGTGATATTTGAAAACAACGGTGTTTTATGGGCTGTAGTAATATTATCAGCAGTATTGGGGGTGTTTCTTCTTTTTACGTTATTTCAACAGGACCAATATCAATGGATAACGGCTAACGGATATAAGATTCAAAGTATTCCCAAAGATGCTACTATTGTCTTTGTGAACAACAGTATGGAAAAAAGGGTTGGTGAGCTATACAAAGCGGGAAGATTAATCGCCTTTGTGGGCCAAAGCATAGGTGCAGGCATTGATACAGTTAGTGCAAGAGAAAAGGCAAAGATTAATGCATACAAAGAACTTGCTGAATATTTCAATGCCAAGGTTCAAACTTTTGCAGCGCTTGTTGAAGGTCAATTACAAAGTATTTCGAATTCAAAATCACAAGAGGTTAAAAGTATCGCCGTTGAAGCGTATAAAAGAGTAACGCAGATGTTCTCTGAAGCTCAAATTTCTGGTGCTTACGTGTACGCAATTTGGGAAGAGAGAGTGGGCTCACTCGTTTATACTAATGTATTGCTTGTATTTGACCCGGAAGGTGTCATTGAAGCTCTAAAAGCAAATGAAGAGATAAATAAGCAGATAGAAGAACTTGGAAAATCCGGAGTAGATTTCTTTAAAGCGCTGAATTCGATAATCGAGGAAGCAAAGAAATAATCAAGTGCAAAAGCAAAAAATAAAAAAGCGGGATGGTTTGTGTTCCTCCCCGCTTTTTTATTTATACATACTTACTTTTTAATCTCTACTAACGGCTGGATGGGACCAAAAGCTTTGAACGGCCACACTCTCAAAATAGGCCTACCAACAACGCAGTCTTTTGGAACAAAACCGAAATACCTGCTGTCTAAACTTTGAGAAGCATTATCTCCCATAAAGAAATAGAAACCATCAGGAATTTTCACATATACCTGTCCGTTTTCTTCCCATACATAGTCCGAAAGTTTTATACCATTCGGTTGCAGATATCGGTCTACAAAAACCGTGTAATCTATACCGTAGGGCACGGGATCAAGTCCACCTAAGATACTAAAGACAATATTGGTTAGCTCTGTTCCTTCTTTAGACGCGAGTTCGAAAAGAAAATTTTTGTACTGGGTTTTATCGTTCTTATACTTACTCGCTTCAGCTAGGTATTCCCACAGCTTTGGATATCTAAAAATGCCCTCTCTAGTGTAATTAACATCTTTTAAATGCTCAGGTATCTGGCCGTTGACGAACAGCTTCCAGTTTCCGTCCACTTCTTTCAAAGTTATTACGTCTCCTTCTTTCGCCACCAACCTTTTCACATACTTTACCGAGCCTTTGAACTGCCTTGGTGTGAATAAATCCATGAATTTATCAAATGCTCTAAGCATTTGCTGAGCGCGTTCATCCGGGAACGGAGTATAAAAGACGACAATTTCGCCAACTTCAGGTTCACGTGCAGAATACGTTATCTTCTCAACAAAAAGACGGTCCCCCACATTTATTGTGGGGACCATTGATGGAGTGGGAACAAGCATCGTTTCAAATACAAAGACCCTTATGATTGTTGCGGCAACGATAGCGTATATAAGTGTTATGACTATCTCCTTTGCTAAATTCTTCCCTTTATTCAGTTTGTTGTTCTCAGATTTTTTCTTTGAGGGCATTTTATTTTCTCTCCTTAATCTTCACCTTACCCTTGATATTTCTGAGGTAATAGAGTTTTGCCCTTCTTACACGACCTTTTCTGAGAACCTCTATCTTCTCGATGGTAGGAGCGTAAAGTGGGAAAATTCTTTCGACTCCGATACCACCTGCAGCGATTCTTCTGACCGTGAATGTTTTGCTGATACCGGAACCTCTGATGGCAATAACTATACCTTCGTAAGCCTGAACTCTTTCCTTGTCTCCTTCTTTTACTTTGACATGAACTCTTACAGTATCCCCAGGTCTGAACTCTGGAACTTCTTTCAGTTGACTTTTCTCGATGATTCTAACAAGGTTGTCCATGCTCATATGTATAACCTCCTTTTCAAATTCTTATTTTTCCGTTTTTTCTAGAACAGCCTCTCCGATTAATCTATCCAAGATTATCGCAACAGCTGCTCTAACTGATAAGTGGTTAAAATCACTTTTGCCACGGATAGGTTCTAGGGAATAATCGCACATATCTTCTAATTCCTTAGGCATTCCCCATCCTGTTCCAAAGAGCAACAAGATAGGTCTTTGCTCATTCAGTACAATTTTCCTACCCTCTTCATATGTTATTGTGTTTGGTCTGACCTTTGCTGAAGTAAACATCATTATGGGTTTCTGACCTTCGTTTTTTTCTATATCATCTATTACATCTTCAACATATGATTTGAGCTCGACTATAGACAATGCATCTGAACGGTTGGGATTGTAAGTTTTCCCAAATCCATCAGTCCAATATCCAAGGACCTTTTTTACTATATCTTGTTGAGCAGGAAGATGTGTCACGACGTAGTATTTTTTTATGTTGTACGTCCTTGAGCTACGAGCTATGTCGTGAATGTCAAGGTTTGTAACTGCGGTTGTTATAATCCTACCGTCTCTACCAAGGACAGGATAGTGAATCAGAGCTGTATATATTTTATCGAGCATCTCTAATCAGCTCCTTGAAAAGGCTTATTAGAGCCTTCTTGTCTAATTCATCGAATTCATGTTTCATAAAGATATCCGGTCTTTTTAGCATCGTTTTTTTCAATGATTCTTTCCGTCTCCAAAGTTCAATTTCTTCGTGGTTACCGCTTATCAAAACTTCAGGAACAGACATACCATCTATTTCTCTTGGTCTTGTGTAGTGTGGATGGTCTAACAAATTGTTGTAGAAAGAGTCGTTCTTAACAGATTCTTCTTCTACCACACCTGGAACAAATCTTGAAACTGCATCGACAATAACCATTGCAGGAAGCTCTCCACCTGTGAGTACATAGTCACCTATTGAAATCTCATCGTCCACAAATTTCATAACGCGTTCGTCGATTCCTTCGTATCTTCCGCAGATGATTACAATCTGTTCTTTGTTGGCGAGCTCCATAGCAACTTTGTTGTCGAGTCTTCTGCCTTGGGGAGAAGTGAGAATAACATAAGCCTTTCCATAGTTACTTTGAAAAAACTCAAAGAAACGAAAGAACGGCTCAGGTTTCATAACCATGCCAGGCCCGCCACCATATGGATAGTCATCCACAACCTTGTGCTTGTCAGTTGTGAAATCACGCAGGTTGAATATATCGATGTGTAAAAGACCATTTTCAACTGCTTGGGCAATTACTCCGTATTCTCGTATAACTTTTACAAAGTCTGGAAATATGGTGACGATACCTATCCTCACTCCAACCACTCCGGCATCTTCACATGAATCTTCTTTGCCTCTTTATCTATCTTTGTAACATACCTTTCGATAACTGGTATGAGAACCTCTTCTTTACCTTTCTTTACTACTATTACATCATTGTTCCCTGTTTCTATCACATCTTCCACGATGCCAACGGAGTTCCCGTTTTCATCTATAACCTCGCAATCAAAAAGTTCGAAAAAGTAGTATTCGCCGTCTTTTGATTTTGGGAAGAACGACTTATCAACATACAAGACAAAACCTTTGAGTTTTTCCGCCTCGGATATGGTGTTGACACCAGCTATGTGGACTATGTAATAGTCATGGGCTCTTCGGCTGGTTTCAATGCGTATATAAGCGAATTTTTTCTGAGACTCGTTGTAAGCAACGACTTCCGTGAGTTTTGAAACAAGCTCTGGCATGTTTGTAAAAAGATGCAGTTTTAGGTCGCCTTTCAGCCCATGGGTATTGCTTAACACACCAAGGGCCACCTTGTCTTTCAGTAACTCTTCAACTCTTTTCATCATCTTATCACCTTCAGGATGAAGTCAGAATCATCGGCCATAGCAGACAACAAAATTTTGATTGATTTAATAGTTCGCCCGTCCTTGCCGATAATCTGACCTACATCCTCTGGATGCACCGAAATATCGAAAACCTTTTTTCCGTCCTCTGTGTATTCAACGACTACTACATCATCTGGATGTTTAGCTATCGATTTGAGGACGTACTCAAGAAAATCCTTCACACTTATGCCTCCTTCTTGGCTTTGGCAGCTTCAAGTTTTTCATAGAGGCCTAACTTACCAAGCAGTTTAGAAACAGTTTCGCTTGGTTGTGCACCTTTCAGCATCCATTCAACAGCTCTGTCGATATCAACCTTAACTTCGTAAGGTTCTTTAAGTGGGTTGTAGTAACCAAGACTTTCAATGTAAGCTCCGTCTCTTTTTTTCCTCTGATCAACAACAACGATTCTGTAGAATGGTTGTTTCTTCTTTCCCATGCGTGTAAGTCTAATCCTTACCACTAACAACACCTCCTAAGTTCTTTTGTGATGAGATTTACTGAATTGTATTTTCTTAAAACTTCAAACCTCGAAGGCCAAATGGTAATTTTCCCCTCTTCATCATTTTCATTAACTTTTTCATTTCTTCGTATGATTTCAGTAGTTTGTTTATATCTTGAACGGTTGTTCCGCTTCCCATCGCTATCCTTTTTTTCCTACTGGCGTTCAAAATAGCCGGATTGTTCCTTTCCTCTGGGGTCATTGAGTTGATTATCGCTTCAATTTTTTTCAGTTCCTTTTCGCTGGTGCTTAGGTCAATATCTGGTGTTCCAGGTAACGCTTCGAGAATTTTTTCAATCCCTAGCTTTTTTATCTCTTTTATCTGTTCTCTGAAGTCTTCAAGCGTGAACTCGGCTCTCATAAATTTTTCGCCCATTTTTTGCATCTTTTCTTGGTCAAGTTCACGCTCAACTTTTTCAATCAAAGAAAGCACATCGCCCAGACCAAGGATACGGTTCGCTATTCTGTCTGGATAAAATTCGTCGAAATCGTCGATTTTTTCACCAACACCGACAAACTTGACAGGTTTACCTGTAATGTATCTGATAGTAAGTATCACACCACCGCGTGAATCACCATCCAACTTTGTAATGACGAAACCTGTTATGTTTAGTCTTTCGTTGAAAACTTTGGCTGAATTTACAGCATCTTGTCCAGCCATTGCATCAACAGTTAAGAGTATCTCGTCTGGGTTTACCATTGCCTTTATCTTTTCGAGTTCTTCCATCATTTCATCATCTATGTGCAAACGTCCAGCTGTATCGAGGATTACTACATCATATCCACTATCTTTAACAGTCTTTATAGCTTCTTCGACTATTTTCAGTGCGTTTTTCCTGTCTCCGGTGATTACAGGGACACCTATCTTCTTTCCTAAAGTTTCAAGTTGGTCAATTGCCGCTGGCCTGTAAGTGTCTGCTGCCACTAAAATCGGGTGTTTGCCTTGTTTTTTTAGGTAATTAGCAATTTTTGCAGCGCTTGTTGTTTTTCCTGTACCTTGCAAACCTACCATCATAACGTAGGAAGGAAGATGGATAAGCCTGAAAGGTTCTCTTTCTCCAAGTAGTTTTATCAATTCATCCCTGACAATTTTAATAAACATCTGATCCGGTGTCAGTGATTTTAAAACTTCCTCACCAAGTGCACGCTTTTTTACATTCTCAACGAACTCTTTGACAACTTTGTAATTAACATCAGCAGCAAGAAGCGATGTTTTCACAATTTGTATCGCTTCTTCTATATTTTTTTCAGTAATTTTACCTTTCCCAGATAACACCTTAAAAGCATTTGATAGCTTATCTCTCAAACCTTCAAACATAAAATCACCCCACCGAAGTCGTACAGAAAATATAATACAGCTTCGAGCAAAAAAATCAATTAACTGGACAATACTAAAGTAACAAAAATGGAAATTGTATATGAATTTTAGGTATCAGACAATGTATGTGTTTACTTAACACACATGATTTTTGTTACAGAAAAGAAATATAAATTACTCGGCGTGTAGTGGTATAATTTAGAATGTGTTCTATTTATCATGCTTTATATTCACCGAATTAATTAATAAAGCCGAAGCATTTTGCGAGTGCTTATCAAAACATTTTTCGGGGGGAAGTCTTTTGATATGGCTTGTTAATACTTACACATTCCTTGTGGGGCTGTCCAGAGCATTTTACACCGCACTTTTTAACCTATACTTAAAAGAAAACGGAATTACTAACCAAGTTATTGGGACCGCAACGTTCTATTATTCTTGGGGACTTGCTTTTGGTGGTTTCCTCTTTGCTAGCTTATCTGATAGAATTGGAAGAAAAAAGACTATCCTTCTTACGATGCCCATCTATACGTTATTTGGGCTGTTGCGTCTTCTGAATGTTGGCGTAATAGGATGGTTGTATTTTGTTTCGTTCCTTTTCGGTTTCTTTGATACCTCTATTATCATGCCAACTATAACTGTAATAGAACATTCTGATGAAAAAAAGAGGCTGAGAAATTCAAATATAAACTTTGCGATAGTTCTTCTAACAGGTGTAATTGGTTACTTTGGAGCGGGGGTGCTTGGAAAGTCGCTAGGAATTTTTCCCACGCTTGTTTTGTCAATGATATTAGCTCTTGTCTCTATTGCTCCAGTTTTTGCGTTTCCGAACGTTAAGGTCAGTAAGAAAAGAAAAAAGAAACAAAGTCTTACAAGAACTCAAAGAACAATGCTCATTTACTATTTGCTTTCCGGTGCTTTGGTAAGTCTTGCGGCTGGGGTCTTTATAAACTTTGGAAATGTTATATTTTACGATTTGTTCAAGTTCTCAACGTTGGCAATTACAACGGTTCTTGCTGTATCCCAGTTATCAACTGCAGCAACATCGTTGTTTTCACACAAACTAACGGCTAAATATGGGTACAAATTAACTTTATTCTTGATATATCTCGGTGTTACATTGCTTATATTTATGATGTCATTATTTACGCTAAACTCCTTTGTTTTTAGCGTTGCTTACGTACTCAGGTATGTGCTAATAAACATTTCAACACCAATGTATATGGTTTTCTGTTTATCTTACCTTCCAAAAGCAAGTTTAGCAACCTATTCAGGACTTAGCTACTTTCTTAATAACGTCATGAGAGCTTCATCAGCACAACTTTTCGCAAGTTTGTCGAAAAGCGGGGTAACAGACTATAACAAACTCTTCTTTGTATCAGGTTTCTTCTACTTATCCAACACTCTGATAACATTACTTGCTTTTTATTTAATGTACAAACTCTCTCAAAACGAAACTACATCTAGCAAGGAGTTAAAGAAAGAAGAGAACGTAAGAGAAGGAAGGACATATCAAAGAAGGTATTATTTCACTTATAGGCGTTCTAAAAGGACCAAGAATACAAAAGTTAGTGTGCATTTCCATAACACCCGATTGTCAAGAGGAAGGTTTAATTCAGGCAAGTAAAATGAGAGGGGATGGCATATTTTTTACACAACGTGATGTCGAAGGTTGATTGAAAAAAGACTTAGAAAAAGCTAAAAAATTCATATCCTGAGAGTGATTTTAGACTTAAAGTCTTCTTTTCTTAATTTTGTGATATAATTGAGATATGTTACCTTAATTTTTTTAGAAGGATGTGATTATTCATGGGTATTAAAAGTGGTGACAAGGTGAAGGTCCATTACACAGGTATGTTTGAAGACGGGCAAGTTTTCGACAGTTCTTACGGCAGGCAACCGTTAGAATTTGTTGTAGGTGCTGGACAAGTTATTCCAGGCTTCGAAGAGGAAATTCTGGGATTAGAAGTTGGGGATAAAAAGAGGTTTACAATACCTTATGAAAAAGCCTACGGACCAGTGAGAGATGATTTGAAATTCTCGGTTCAGAGAAACGTTTTACCCGAGGATGTTAATGTTGGAGATTTGCTTGAAGTTCATCAACCAGATGGTAATTTTTTTGTTGTCCGTGTTGAAGAACTTGATGATGAAGTTGCAATTCTTGATGCCAATCATCCGTTAGCAGGCAAAAACCTTGTCTTTGAGGTTGAAATCATAGAGATTTCTTAATGTCTCTCGATTACGAAGTTGTTACAATAGCTTTATGCGCGTGTGCATCTTGGTTGAAGGAACCTATCCGTACATAACTGGAGGAGTTTCCTCTTGGATACAGATGTTAATTGAAAATATGCCTGATATCGAGTTTGACGTTGTCCACTTAGCTCCATGGAAGTGGACACGTTCTTTTGGTTATAAACCACCAAAGAATCTGAAATATATATACGAATACCTTCTCTTTTCAAGCGACTTCTCGAAAACAAATATCGCTTTTGATGAAAGAGAATTGGTAAGATATGTCAGACAATTAATAGAACTAAAAGAAGAAAGAGCTAAGTATTTTGCGAACATTCTAAAGGTAACTGCAGGTAAGCACATTGATTACTTGTTACTTAGCCAAACTTTTTGGGACTTTTTGAATGACATATACGTCAGGTACTTTCAAGAAGAAGGTTTTCCTGGCTTTTACTGGACTGTCATAGGTTTCATAATCCCCATTCTTGGTGCAATCCAAGCCTTGCCTCCGAAAGCAGATATCTACCATTCCACCACAACAGGTTACGCTGTGTTAAGCGCTCTCACTGGAAAGTATTATCACGGTGGGAAATTGATAGTCACGGAACACGGTATATATCATAGGGAAAGGGAGATAGAAATTACGAAATCGAAAAGTGTACCAGAAGTGTATAAAAAACCTTGGATAGAAATTTTTAAACTTATCAGTGAGACCGCTTATGCAGAGTGTGATGCCTTGACCACCCTTTTTGAGAAAAACCAAATCTTTCAATTCGAATTAGGTGCTGATTTTAGAAAGATGCATGTTATACCTAACGGTATAGACGTTAAAAAATTCTCAACTATAAGGAAACTTGAAAATGATACGTTTAATGTAGCAATGGTTGGAAGGGTGGTTCCAATAAAGGATGTGGTAACTGGTATAAAGGCGTTTGATGCGTTAGTCAAGGAAGTTCCAAATTCGCGACTATACATTATAGGACCAACTGATGAAGATGAAGAGTATTATCAAAGGTGTGTAAATCTTGTTGAGCTTTTAGGTTTAAGCGGAAAAGTTATCTTCACAGGTAAAGCCAATGTAATCGACTACTACGGAATGATGGATGTGTTATTGATGAGCAGCATATCCGAGGGTCAGCCGTTGGTCCAGTTAGAGGCTATGGCTGCGGGATTACCTGTTGTTGTTACAAATGTCGGTAACTGCCCTGAGATTGCACTTGATCCAGAGGGACAATCAGGTTTTGTGGTGGAACCAAAAGATTATGTTGCTATGGCGGAAAAGCTAATTATTTTAGCTAAAGACAAAGCTCTTCGTGAGACTTTCGCTCAAAACGGCAGACGCGTGGTAAGTCAAAAGTACACATTAGATCGCATGATAAATTCTTACCGCCAACTTTATGAGGAGGTTTTAAGAAATGCTTAGAGTTTTTAGAAAATGGCTTTTTACTATCAGTTTGATTTTTCTGACAGTAATAGAGTTTTCCAACATAGAGGCGAAAGCTTTGTTACTTTACAAAGGTTCTGAACAAGGCTATGGTTACAATATTTTACTGAAATACTTCGCACCGGTCTTGAAAGAACTAATAGAAAGCTACGATGTTATCGATGTAGAAGGTGTTGATTTTTCTAGCATGGACCTTCAGCAGTACAATTTGATAATAACATGCTATTACAGTCCTCAGATGAGGGAGGCAAAAAAATACCTTGAAAAACTCACACATTTTTTGATAAATGGCGGGAAAATTTTAATTGTAAACAACTTGGGTGCGACTATCGATACGTCAGGTTCAAATCATCCTGGGCTTGCTGAAATTAACTCAGTTTACAACCTTTTAGGCATTTCTTACACTTTCAGTTGGAAAAAGGTAAAACCACTAAATGTGAATATAGACAACGAATACGCAGCTGCGGAAAGTTTTAAATTCGAAAATTTACGCGATGTAGAGCGATTTAAAATGATAAGCCCGTATGCAAAGAGTTTGATTAAAATAGAGACAGAGGATGAAAATACATACGACATGGCTATCCTGAGTAGTTTGGGAGGGCTAATCAGCTACAGTTACCTTTTCGACGACGAAGGAAAAGTTACACTTAATTTACACTTAATAATATCAAAGCTCCTTTTCGGTGATAACGATACTTTTAGGTTTTTAGTGGTTGGGCAGGATAACGCAGATTTAAGGAAAGCTTTGGATTATACGCTTTTAAGCTACGATTGGAAAAGTGCCGTGGTCCCGGTTCTATCGATTTACGATGCAGTAATTCTTGTCAACGGGATATTTCCTGTTTCAGACTCTAGATTATTGGAGTATACTACAAATGGTGGGACCGTGGTTGTAATTAGCAAGGGAGATGTTCAAAAATACATACCAGATTTGATAGTGGATAACAATGTTTTTCCAATGCCAAAAGATTACAAACTACCCTTTTCAAAATCTATTTCCGTGAAGAGGCCACCAAGTGGAGCAGTAAATCTTATAACTTCCTCATCGCAAGACAGCCTTGTGTGGAAAATTAACCTTGGACTGGGCCAGGTCATATTCTATCCACTTGATTTGTTGAAGAAAGAATATCGAGGTTTACTCATCCAAGTTATCTTGTCACAACTTCCAATATCAATTCAACCAATAGTAAATAGTTGGTCAATGTTCATTGATGATTTCCCATTACCAGCCTACAAAAGAAAGTTGGATATAATCACAAGGGAGTTTGGTGATATAACGGACAATGAATTCTATTACAACGTATGGTGGCCAGCGATGAAGCAATTAGCTAGAGAGTTCGGTATAAAATATACGACATTCTTTGTTGCAAACTACAATGCATCTGTAACATGGCCGTTCAGCTTCCAAGAATACACAAACACGCCTCAACAACTGCTTGCGCTGAAAGAACTACTAAATAGTAATTTCGAAATAGGTATACATGGTTACAATCATATTCCGTTAACAGCTGACCGATGGTCAGCAAAACAATTAGATTTGGTTTTATCTATTTTGAAGATATTCCTGAGGAACACACTTGGTGAAAGTTACATTTCTTATAGTTACGTAGCGCCTGATAACATAATAGACTTGTTCGGGGTAGAAAAGTTGTTAAAGTCCTTCCCAAGTATAAAGGTCATAGGGACGACCTACAGGGGAGCAAATACACTTTCTGAGTTTGAAATATTGTTTGACAAGGTAGTTGTAGTACCAAGAACTACGTATGGATATTATCCGGAAGACACACTAATTGCTAATTCTGTTTTAGCACTTATGTCACTTGGAACTTATCAGTATTTCTTACACCCAGATGATCTGTTCTCGAAAGATAGAAATCCTGATGGAAAGACGTGGAAAGAGATGTACGAGAGTCTGAGAAACTTCCTTTCTACCATGAAGCAGTATTACCCATTTCTTAGAAATCAATGGGTATCTGAAAGTGGAGATGTGATATACACTTTCTTTAAAGAACGTCCGATTATAAAAAAAGAATCAGGGAGCATTTCTGTTTCGCTGCCTATTGGATACCACCTTCCAAGATATTATTATTTGCGAGTCTCAGGACCTTTTACACTTTACGGTGGAAAAATTGTGTATTCTTATGGAAACTTAATAATTGTTGAACAAACAGAAAATAAGATGGAAATACGAAAATAGGAGGTTTTATTGGTGCACTACAGGTTTATAGCCTTAGACTTAGGTGATGACATTGACATTAAGAGATTGATGCAGGAAAAATCATCACATATTGAACATATAAGATGGGAAGAACCGTTTAAATTTAAATATGCACAGGGAACTGTTTACGTCTACTCCTTCGGAGCCGTGGTTGGATTGAATGTACCAAGTAATCAATTTAATAGCCTTGTTTCTGAACTCGATGAATATGTGATTGGTAACGTGAAGCACACAGCAACGGAAATACTCGAGGTGCTAGTCAACAAGGATACAAAAGACAGGGAAATCGAGATTTCAGAAGATAGAGTTTACGTACCAAGAATAGATGAAGGCGTGCTATCGACGGTCGCTTTTGTTTTAGCTCAGAGCGTTTCTTTGCACAGGATAGAGCAAAAAACAGGTCTTCTAATAGACGAAATCGAGAAATTTCTGTCAGAAAAGGGAAAAGTAGCGAAAGGTAGGAAGGCATTAGGACTTGCAATGAAGATACTAAAAACAAGACACGAAATACTTTCAGATGTTATGATACTTGATAAACCTGATATTGCCTGGGAAAACGAATTGTACGACCAGTTGTATCAGAAACTTGCCAGGTATTACGAGCTATCAAGAAGATACAAAAACGTGACAACGAAGTTGGACCACGCCTTCGAGGTTGCAAGTGTTCTCTTGGAGATTCATAGTGAAAGCAAAGCAAATTTCTTGGAATGGATGATTATACTGCTGTTTGTTTTAGAAATCGCCATGAGTCTTATCGAGAAGCTTTTTTAGAATGTTTTGTCTTAACAAAGTAGAGGTTTATAATAATATTAATCACTACATATTAAGGAGGGATAGCTATGAAGCGATATTTTGTTATACTTTTGTTGTTAGTAAGTTTACTTGTTCTCGCGGCAAAGATTACAGTGTTCCACATTAACGACACTCACGGACATGCTTGGCCGTTTACAGACTCTGCAGGAAATATCATAGGTGGTTTTTCAACGGTTGCCACAATTATTGATGCAGAAAGAAAGGTTAATCCTTATGTTCTTTTCTTGCATGCAGGAGATATAAACACAGGTGTTCCTGAATCAGACTTGTTAAACGCACTGCCTGACATATTTGTCCTGAATAGAATGAGACTCGATGCTGTTGCGGTTGGTAACCACGAATTTGACAAGCCAAGAGAAGTGCTTTTGAAACAAATAAGCTGGGCAAAGTTCCCATTTTTAAGTGCAAACATTTACAAAGATGGAAAGCCATTCTTTACGCCTTACATAATTAAAAACATTGGTGGAGTAAGAGTGGCAATCGTAGGTTTCACAACGGAACACACAAAGATACTTGAAGGCCCAAATTCTGAAGATTTGGAATTCAAGAATGTAATCGAAGTTGCAAAAGCACTGATTCCGGAAATTAGGAAACAAGCTGATATTGTAATTGCATTGACACACCTTGGCGTTGGTCAAGGTTATTCGGAACTTTACACAACCGCTGACCAATTGGCTCAGCAAGTTTCTGGCATTGATTTAATAATCGATGGTCACAGTCACACGAATCTTTCTCAACCCATAGTAGTTAACGGAGTTCCTATAGTTCAGGCATTCGAATGGGCAAAGGTGTTGGGAAGAGCCGATATTTACTTTGAAGATGGGAAAGTTACGAAAATAGAGTGGCAAGCAATACCCGTGGTTCAGGCTAAGGTTGTTGGAAAAGATGAGGCAGGCAAAAATGTATACCAGGTAATTACTCCTGAAGCAGCATATGTAAAGACAGCTCTCGATTATTTCAAAAAACTCGGTGGAGCAAAACTCGATACAGTAATTGGTTATACAGAAATCCTACTGAACGGAGAAAGGGCGGATGTTAGGTCCAAGACAACAAACCTTACCAATCTCATAACAGATGCTATGCTTTGGAAAACAGGAGTAGATGTAGCACTTACAAACGGTGGCGGAATAAGAGCTTCCATTAAACCTGGTGAGATTAAGATAAGAGATGTCCTAACAGTTCTCCCATTCGGAAACACATTGTATGTTTTGGAAATGAAAGGCTCAGACCTTCTCAAAGTTTTTGAATATGCTGCATCGGTTCCAAATGGGCAGGGCGCATTTTTGCAAGTTGCCGGTGCAACGTGGAAGGCAGAAGGAGGAAAACTTGTTGAAGTGCTCATCAATGGGAAACCGATAGACCCAGAAAAAGTGTATAAGGTAGTGACAAACAACTATATGGCGGCAGGTGGAGATGGATATGCAATGTTAAAGGGTCAGAAAGGATACGACACGTATTACGTTATGGCTGACGTTGTAGTTGAGTATATCCAAAAGGTGCTCGGTGGAAAGATTACAAGTTACGACGATAAACCAAGAGTTGAAAGAAAATAAAACCACAAAAATTAAAATCTACGGGCGGGATTGCAACCCGCCCTTTTTATTTTTTCACACTTAGATAAGTTGTGTCTGATATTAACTTTCTCTGTAAAATATTGTATAATAAATTTGAGGTGATGTTTATGGAAAGAAAGTATCAAATTTTGGAACTGCTCAAAAAAAGCAAGACTCCAGTTAAAGGTAAATACTTAGCAGAACTTTTTGATGTAAGTAGACAGATTATAGTTTCGGACATCGCGCAGTTGAGAGAAGAAGGACACAAGATAGTTGCTACGAGAGATGGTTACCTCTACGACTCAGGAAACAGGGTTCGCAGGGTTGTCGCTGTAAAGCATTCCTCGAAGGATATTTACGACGAGCTTAGGCGTATAGTCGAAAACGGAGGAAAAGTCTTGGATGTTATCGTTGAACATCCTGTTTATGGTGAAATTACTGGGAGGATAGACGTTTCAACTCTTGACGAAGTGGAGAAATTTGTTTCCCTCTTAGCTTCGAGTGGTACAAAACCCCTTTCCGAGATTTCAAATGGTGTACACCTTCATACCATAGAAGCCCCAGATGAAGAGACTATGGAAAAGATACTTAAAGCAATCAGTAAGTACAGACTCTCAAAAGATGATGCAGAGAAGAATGAAAAAACAGAAGATAATGAGTAACTTATCTTGCGGGAGGTGCTAAGATGGAGGCGTTGTTGATAGTTGATTTGCAGAATGACTTTGCAAAACCAGGCGGTGCCCTTTATTTCCCAGGTGCTGAGAATGTCATCCTTCCAATTGTTGAGTTATCAAAAGAATTCAAGAAAAGAGGCTTGCCGATTATATATACAAGAGATTGGCATGAGGACAACGACTACGAGTTTGATATATGGGGTGTACATTGCTTGCACGATACAAAAGGAAGTGAGATCGTTGATGAACTAAAAGAAGTGTTAGATGGATATGAAAAAGCTTATGAAATAAAGAAAAGCAGATACTCTGCATTCTATGGAACAAATCTTGAGAACTTGCTCAGAGAATTGGATATTAGAAAAGTTCATGTCGGCGGACTCGTAACCCATATATGCGTTCTGTTTACTGTTGAAGAACTGAGGAATCGAGGTATAGAAACAGTTGTATATTCTAACTGTGTCGATAGTTTCGACAAAGATATGCACAATTTTGCACTGCGCGAGATGAAGGAAGTTTTGCTCGCAAAGGTCATTTAGGCAGTTACTGAAAGCGTAATCAATCTTAATCCAATGTTAATTGTACTTATCTAAAAGTATGTTAAACTTACTTAGCATGTGCATAAGAACATAAAATACGCACAAATATGGTCCACTCCTTTCTCCTTGCGTGTGAGGTAAACCACCCGACTTAACCTGACAGGTAAGACGGCAAGGTGAGGGGTGGGAATTTCTAAATCCCGCAGGGAAGAAAGGTAGGAGTAGATATGAAGAAAACAGATATTACGAAAAGCGTTGAAAGAGAAAGTGGTTTCGAAGTTTTTGGCTTGAGTGAGGAAACACTCTCAGCTATTGAGAAGAAAGGTTACACTCAACCCACCGAAATTCAGAAGTTGGTGCTTCCCGTAGCTCTTGGGACTGATAAAGATATAATCGCTCAAGCTCAGACAGGAACAGGGAAGACAGTGGCATTTGCGATACCAATACTTGAACGTATAGATTTTAAGGTAGACAAGAGTATCAAAGCGTTGATAGTCACACCTACAAGAGAGTTAGCACTTCAAATATACGAAGAGATAAAAAGTCTTAGAGGGAATCGTAGAGTCAAAGTTTCTACTATCTACGGTGGTCAATCGATAGAACGGCAGCTTAAAGACCTTGGGAAAGGTGTAGATATCGTTGTTGGAACACCTGGAAGATTGCTTGATCATATATATCGCAAAACGCTCGATTTGTCCAATGTAAAATACTTGGTATTAGATGAAGCTGACAGAATGCTTGATATGGGATTTTTGGATGATGTGCTTGAGATAATTAAACAAACACCTGAAACGAAGCGCACATTTCTCTTTTCAGCAACAATGCCGAAGGAAATAGTAAACATTGCAAGAAAATTCATGAAGGATTACGAACATATATCCACTGTAAAAGAAGAACTCACAACAGGGAATGCAGAACAACTTTACTTCGAAGTTGAAGAGAGTGATAAGTTACCACTCTTGTGTAGAATAATTGATATGAATCCTGAGTTCTATGGTATTGTCTTCTGCCAGACAAAAGCCGAAGTTGATGAAATTGCTAAGAAACTGTCAGACCTGAGGTATAACGCAGATGGGTTGCATGGTGATTATTCACAATCTCAAAGGGAGCGAGTTCTCGATAAATTCAGAAAAAAGCAGTTGAACATACTTGTCACTACGGATGTTGCGGCAAGGGGAATAGATATAGAAGGCCTCACTCATGTTATCAATTACTCTGTTCCGAGAGACCCAGAATACTACGTACATAGGATAGGTCGAACCGGAAGGGCAGGAAAGAAAGGACTTGCGATTACATTCGTAACAAGGAGCGATTACTATCATTTTACAAGAGTAAAGAGATTTGCAAAGGCAAAGATAATGAAGGATAAAATCCCCATGGTTGAAGATATACTTAACAGGCAACTTGAAAGTGTTATCAATAGCATTAGGAAAGAATCATACGTTTCCAATGAACTCTTCAGACAAGTCGCTCAAAAATTGATCGAAGAGATGGGACCTACAGAAGCAGTTGAAATGTTACTTCATACCCTTTTAAAAGAGAAGATAGATATTACACGTTATGGAAACATCAAAGTGAAGGATTTTTCAAAACAATCAGAGAATAACTCGACTGTGAGATTATTTGTGGCACTTGGTTCTTCTAAAGGTTTGGATAAAAAGAGACTTGTTGAATACATATCTGAGAAGACGGGTATTGAACCAAAAAATATAAGCAATGTGCGAGTCTTTGAGACATACTCATTTATAGATGTTAACGAAGCCGATGCAGATGTTATTATGAGGACTCTAAACAAGAACACAGGAAAGAGTGGAAGATATTCGAAATCATCCAAACCATTAGTTCAGAAGGCACGAGAAAAGAAGTCGAATTGACGATGTTTAATTAAAAAGGCTCGCGTAAGCGAGCCTTTTTTGATTATCAGTTATTACTGACATTCGATTGTTTCACCTGGTTTCATAATAACACACCTGACTCCCATTTTTTCGACTTCTGTTTTGAATTTTTCGGGATCTGCTTTGATGATATCCCATGTGTTGTAGTGCATTGGAACAACTACTTTTGGTTTTATCATTTCAACAGCTGTTATTGCGTCTTCCACGTCCATAACGAAGTTCCCACCAATTGGTAGGAACGCAAGATCTACACCTTTAATTAACTCCATCTCCTTTGTCAATCCTGTGTCACCTGCATGGTATATGGTTTTGCCTTCCGTTTTTATCAAAAAGCCACAGGGGTTTCCTCCGTAAATAACCTTATCTCCTTCATGTATACCGGAACCATGGACGGCAGGCGTCAGTTTCACTTTTCCAAATTCAAAATAGTAAACTCCCCCGACATGCATAGGATGAACCTTGCAACCTTTTGCCTGCAAATAGTTGCATAACTCAAAATTTGCAATTACAGTGGCACCATACTTCTTTGCTAGTTCAACAGTATCGCCTACATGGTCACCATGACCATGGGTCACGAGAATGTAGTCTAACTTTGGTAGTTCAAATCCCTTCGGATAAGCTGGGTTACCACTTATAAATGGGTCGATAATTACGTTGTACTTCCCTTCAATTTCGCTAATCAACACTACAGCATGTCCTAAGAACGTCACCTTCATGCCTTTCACCCCCATTCACAGATTTTTTGGTAGGTTTTTTATTCATACAAGACAGCTTTAATTATTGCAGGTTCTAACCTGAATTTTGAGCCCTTGCCCTGCAAAAAGTGGTGAGCGGCGAGTAAATGAATAGATAATTCACTGAACATGAGCTCTTTACCGTTATTCAAGTTCTTTACCAGCGCCACTCTTTTTCTAAAAATCCCATCTTGGAAAGGACATGGTAGAAATCCCCTTGCCTCGTCTACTCTTATCTCCCATTTTTCATATTTTATAGGTTCTCCTAAACCTTTCAACCCCTCTTTCATGAGTTTTCTCATAAGCTTGGCTACTTCAACAAAATCTAAACCGAGGTATTGAAACTCTTCTTCGTCAGCAGCGATTATGTCTACAATATTTCTGTCATCATCTCCCAAAAATCCATCTGCTGTAATCTTTCCCGGTTTCATGTTTTCTTGTGCTTTAATATACTTGGGAGTCATTTTCATTTCGCTCACCCCCTATCATCGATTAATTATGCAAATTTGTCGTAATAAACATCCTTTACACCATATTTATCAAACACTTGAACACAAGCGTTTATCATCCCTGGGCTACCACACAAGTACCCTTCTTTTGGTGTGTCTTGGGGTATAACTGATGCCAAGTATTTATCCAAAACGTTTGTTATAAGACCGGTTTCACCTTCCCAGTCATCTTCCGGAAGAGGGTCTGAGAGAGCAGGGATGAAATGAAATTTCGGCCACTTCTTTTCAAGTTCTTGGAACATCTCCACGTAATAAAGGTCCCTTTTGCTACGTGCACCAAAGAAATACCACACATTTCTATCTGTTATTCCGCGTTCCCACATGTCAAAGATGATGGATTTTATAGGTGCCATTCCGCTTCCGCCAGCAACCATTATCATATCAGCGTTCGTTTCTCTCATGTAGAATTCACCAAACGGTCCAACCACTTCGACTAGGTCTCCTTCTTTCATATATTTATGAACGTAAGTTGTTGCAATTCCACCTGGAACTAATCTTATTAATAGCTCAATATGGTTCTTATCACTGGGGGAAGAAGATATCGAGTATGCCCTTTGTGTAGGTTCTTTAATGTTCTCATACGGTGGAATAACCAGTTGGACGTACTGACCGGCCTTGAAGCTTATCTCGTTAGGTTCCACTAAACGTATTCTGAGTTCTTTGATATCGTAAGTTACATCTTTAATTTTCTCAACGATACCCTTGAACTTTTTGATGTTGAACAGCTCTTCTGGCAAATATATTTTTATGTCTTTCTTCAGTTTTATCTGGCACGCTAATCTTATATTTTCAGCTATCTCTTCTTTTGACATATAAGGTAGTTCGGTTGGTAGGTGCGGACCAACGTCTGATAACACTTTCACCTTACAGGCACCACAACTGCCTCTTCCACCACATGCAGAGGGCACAAATATCCCAATTGAGCTAAGTGTATGGAGAAGAGGTGCTCCACCTTTCACTTTTAATTTCTTCTTTCCGTTATTAATATCAATTTCTACTTCTCCGTAGTTGTTGACAATACCATCAACAATGACTATTATCAAAGCCAAAGCAGAACTAATCATTGATACCACCAAAGGTGCAACGATTATTTCCATACTTATCACCACCCAACATCAATATAATCACTGAACGTTTATCATACCGGCAAAGCCAATGAATGCCATTGCCATTATCCCAATGGTGATAAGCGTTATACCGACACCCTTAAGTGGAGCCGGAACTGGCGCATTCTCTGTCTTCTTTCTGATAGCTGCCAAAAGAACAATTGCAAGCCACCAGCCAATTCCGCTACCGAGTCCGAAAAAGACAGACTGAATGAAGGAATAGTTTCTAAGTTGCATAAACAAGGCTACACCAAGAATTGCACAATTAACTGTTATCAAAGGTAGGAAAATACCAAGGACCATGTAAAGATTGGGTGAAACTCTATCTATTATCATCTCAAGAACTTGGACAATAGCTGCTATTACGATGATGTAGATTATGTATCTAAGATAACCTATATCTAGTGGAGTTATCACGTATTTTTCTAAAATCCAGTTAAGTGCAGTTGTTATTGTCATAACAAGTGTTACTGCAATGCCTAAGCCGTTGGAAGATTTCAAATCCTTTGAAATGGAAATAAACGAACACATTCCAAGGAAGTTTGTGAGTAGTATGTTACTGGTAAAAATGGAAGCGAAAAATAACACTAATGGATTAATATTTGGGTACATCATTTATTTTCACCCCCTGAGGACTGGCTCACATCTTTTTTAATCTGTATACCTCTGACTATCCAAATGAATGAGGCTAAGACAAAGAACGCACTTGGTGGCATAACCATAATCGTCCACTTCGGGAAGGAATTAGGCAAAACTTGGAAACCAAGGATTGTACCGAATCCCATAAGCTCTCTAAAAAACGCAACAACAACCAAAACGAACATATATCCAAGCCCTGCTGTAAAACCGTCCCAGAACGAAATCAGCGGTTTGTTTCCCTGAGCAAAAGCTTCCGCACGCCCCATGATTATACAGTTCGTAATAATCAAACCAACGTACGGTCCAAGTGCTTTACTTACATCAGGAACGTAAGCTCTGAGGACTATATCGAACATGATAACGTAGAACGATATCACAAGCACTTGCGTTATCATTCTGACCTTTCTTGGAATTAAGTTTCGCATTGCAGAAATTGTGAGGTTGGAAAGCGCAGTTACAAGTGTAACACCAATAGTCATTATAAGTGTGTTTCTCAAATTGTTGGTAACAGCAAGTGTGGAACATATACCTAATATTTGCACAATTACGGGGTTTTCGAACCAAAAGTTATTTTTCAATATCTTTTTGAACTCGGACATTTCAGTTCACCCCCAGTAACGATTTAAGAATAGGGATATACGTTGCAATTATCTTTTCTATAGATTTAGATGTTAATGTAGCCCCAGTTATTGCATCAACTTGTCCATCATCTTTGGAATCTGGAACCTTCGTTGTCGATACTAAAACTTTACCGTCAACGATTGCTTCGTTTCTAAATTGTTCTTTGAACCAACTTTCCTCAATTCGACCTCCGAGACCAGGTGTTTCACTTTGTGAGATAAAGTCTATACCTACGATTCTTGAAACTTCGCTATTAACAGCTATAACACCAGAAATATTTCCCCACAAGCCACTTCCATTGAAGAGGATGGCATAAACTTTCTCACCATCTACTTCCGCAGAAAACAGACTGTATGAATCCTTCATTTCCATCGTAACTTTTGATTTGAAAAGACCGATGGCTTCCTCATCGCTCGTATATGGAATTCCCATGGCATTAAGAACAGCCCGAATCATGAACAATTCTTGATTCTTTTTCACTTGCTGTGATGTCATAACATTTAAACCAGAAAGTATAACAAGAAACGTAAATGATACGATGAATGTGAAAATAACAGTGTAGACTTTACTGTCTCTATCGAATCTCATGCTTCCACCTTCTTCCCAGAAGCATCATTGCTTACGCTTTTTACTGGCTTTTTAACTTTTTTGTCCTTAATAGTCTCGTCAAGAAGTGGAGCAAACATATTTCCAATCAATATTGCAAAGCTCCATCCCTCGGAAAATAAGGAAAACGTTCGAATAACTACTCCAGATAAACCTATAATCATTCCATATATCCACATTGACTTAATTTTCTTGGGTGCGGTTATAGGTTCTGTTACCATGAAAACAGTAATAAAAAGCAAACTTCCAGAAAGCATTGCGGGAATCGTAGGTAACGATTTTGGAACGTTGAAAAGATCCAACAAAAAAGTGAGAAGCACGGCTGAACCATAGGTTGAGACCATTAATCTCCAATTTGCAGTCTTTGTCCATATCAAATAAATTGCAGCCAGTAATATGAGTAAAACAGGTGCCTCACCAATGGCTCCAGCCCGCCAACCAAGTAACAAATTCAATAAATCCACACTCTGCTCATCCCTAAGAATTTGTAATGGAGTTGCAGAAGTCGCTGCATCCAAGCCAAACAAAGATGGTTTAAGCCAACCAGATGTCATATAAAGTGGGAAGGTTATGTATATAAACAATCTACCGACAATTGCAGGATTAAAAACGTTTCTACCAAATCCACCGTATACTTCTTTTCCAAAAGCGACACCAAAGGCGATACCTATTATCGCTACCCAAAATGGGACAGAAGGTGGTAAAGAAAGCAAAAACAACATAGCTGTTACCAGAACTGCCTCGCTTACAGGTTTATTCTTACGTCTTTCAAAGAGGTATTCGACAAAGATAGCAGTGAGAAACACCCAGAATCCTAACCAGATAACGCGCAATCCATATGCAAAGATGGAAAACAACAGAATAGGTGTGAGCGCATAGAGCATCTTTCTCATCATAGGTTGTTTCTGAAACTTTATAGGACCTGTGGAACCCATTCTCACATCGCCCCCTTTCGATGGAAGTTATGGCATAACTGAGGATAATAGCTTGATAACATATGGATACACAATTAGAACCACTAAAATTATACCACGATTTTAACAATGTCTAACATTATCTATTTGAAACTTTGGGACAAAGTTTTAAAAGGCGAAGTTCCTTATCAATGGTATTTTGAAAAAAATTGATTACTTCACTTGTTTAAAACTGGAGTAGTTCTAATTAGCCTGTTCTAAGTGGTTTAGTTATATTTTGTTATATTGTTTGCTGTATGGTATAATATGTAAGAACAGTGCGAACACATCTCTGCTTATTTTTAAAGAATTCAAGGTTTAATCGGTTTTCTAAGGTTTTTTGTTGGAATAAGTCCAAAGTTTATCAACATTCAACTAGGAGTCAACTATGTAAAATTAAATTTTGAGTAGAAGACGAAAATGTATGATCAATATGGAATTTCTCTCGCTTTTTCATCATAGCAAATATTGTCCTTAGCAACTTGTGTGCTACACTCATCATCGCTTTTTTGTAT
>NZ_DBOLZL010000016.1:0-59648 GCF_059913585.1 Fervidobacterium sp. | reverse complement strand
AAGTACGTTTGCAATTTTTGCAGAAGAATTGTTGGTTACCATATTTGTCATGACCGTTTTTGTAGAAGTTGGTAGAGCCACACTTTGGGCAAGAAGGTGTTGAGTTATTCATATCGGGATACCTCCTTTAGATAAGAGTTGTTGGGGGGTGTCCCCTATTTAAAGAATAATGCGGTTTTTGGATAGTTTCAATACTTTTAGTTAACATTATCGTAACACACTTGGGGGTGGTCCAATGAAGGTGTTAGGGTTAATTCTGGCTGGCGGTAAAAGTGATGCTCTGGGTAAGCTTGTGTATAAAAGGGCAAGTGCCGCAGTTCCAGTATTTGGAAAATACAGGGCTATAGATTTCACGCTCAGTAACATGGTAAATTCCGGGATATACAAAGTAGGGGTTCTAACGCAATACAATCCAAGAAGTCTGATGGACCACCTCGGTTCTGGGAAAGAATGGGACCTTGATAGAAAACACGGTGGTCTTTACATACTACAACCCTACATTGGTATGACTGGTGAATACTGGTATCGAGGGACTGCGGATGCTATCTTCCAAAACACAACAATGCTTCGTAGGGGCGATGAAGATTACGTCTTAATAGGCTCAGGTGACCATATATACAAAATGCTTTACGACGACTTGTTTAGATACCATTTTGCGAAAAGTGCAGACATTACGTTGCTTGTTAAGGAATTGGATGACACATACGATATAACCCATTATGGAACAGTTGTTACGGAACCTGATGGAAGGATTGTAGAGATAAAAGAAAAAGTCCAAAACCCACCAACTCGAAAAGCCTTCTTGGGAGTTTACTTTATCAACAAATACCTACTACTCGAGCTTCTGTATGACACGGTTCCAGCAGGTAAATACGATTTACTTCTGGATGTCGTTATACCAAATCTTTCGAAACTTCGTGTGTATGCGTTCGAATTCAAGGGATATTGGAGAAATGTCAAAAAAGGTATTAACGAATATTACAAGATGAATATGGAAGTGTTGAGCAGTCAAGCTCTTCGTGAGGAACTTTTCGTCAAATACGGTAAAGTTTATACTAAGCTAAAAGACTATCCACCCGCAAAATATACTAATACCGCAAAAGTGAGCAATTCAATTATAGCTGATGGTTGTATAATCTCGGGTAACGTTAAGAATTCTGTGCTATTCAGAGGGGTTGTCGTAAAAGCAGGTGCAAGAGTTGAGAACTCCATTGTAATGCAGGACACAGTAATAGAAGAAGGTGCAATCGTTAGAAATGCGATAATTGATAAAAACTGTGTGATAAGGGCGGAACAGATGCTTGTCGGAGACTTTGAGCCCGTTGTGCTCGAAAAGTGGATGGTAGTCTGATGTTTTCATTTGCGTGAGTTTTTGCATTTTTCATGGCGTTTGCTTCCTTTTTTCCATGTTTAATCTGGGGGTGTTTATAATGACAAATGTAGTTGCTTTGATACTTGCTGGTGGACAAGGTACACGATTAGGTGTATTGACTGAGAAGATTCCGAAACCTGCTGTACAATTTGGAGGAAAGTACAGGATAATAGATTTCACACTGAGCAATTGTGTTAACTCCGGCATTTACAGGGTGGGAGTTCTTGCTCAGTACAGACCCCATTTGCTCAACAAACATATTGGAATTGGTAAACCTTGGGACTTGGACAGAAAAGGCGGAGGAGTAACTATACTCCAACCTTATTCTACGTTGACTGAGAGTGTTTGGTACAAAGGTACTGCAGATGCGGTCTACCAGAACATAGAATTTGTAGATGAATACAATCCTGAATATGTTGTGGTGTTATCAGGTGACCACATCTACTCGATGGATTACAGCGAGTTTGTTTATTACCACGTGTCAAAGGGTGCACTGGCAACGATAGCTTGTATGGAAGTGCCAATTTCTGAGGCGCACAGGTTTGGTATCATGGTAACCGATATCGATTACAAGATTATCGACTTCCAGGAAAAGCCAAAACAACCGAAATCGAATCTCGCCTCACTTGGTATCTATGTTTTCAACTGGGATTTCATAAAGCAGGCGCTTATCGAAGATGCAAAAGATGAGACAAGTGAGCACGATTTCGGAAAGAATGTGATTCCAAAGATATTGTCTACAGAAAGAGTTTACGCATTCCCGTTTGAAGGTTACTGGCAAGATGTGGGAACAATTATGTCTTACTGGGAAACAAACTTAGAACTTGTCAGACCCATTCCGCCATTTAATATACATGACCCAAACTGGAGGATATATACGAGGTCTGAAGAGATGCAACCAGCGTATATATCCCCGGCTGGTGAGGTAAGAAATTCAATTGTCAGTGAAGGGTGTGAAATATGCGGTTTAGTTGAAAATAGCATTATTTCACAAGGTGTCGTTATTGGACAAAACAGTGTGGTCAGAAACAGTGTAATAATGACAAAGGTAGAAATTGGTGATAATGTGATAATTGAAGATGCAATTATTGCGGAAAACACAATTATCAAAAACGGTTGCAAAATAGGATTAGGTGAGTACGCTGAGAGCAAATACGATAAGAAAGTGTATAACTCACCCATCACTGTTGTTGGAATGGACACGGTAGTGGAGGAAGATTGCGAGTTCGGTAAAAATGTAGTTATCGGCAACGATAAAATTGTTCCAAAAGGCACAAAGATAGAAAGCGGTGGTTATTTCGTGTGATGTCTCAACACAAAAAAATTGGCTTTAGCAACCAGAAGGAGGAATCAGGGTGGACCTTTACTTTATAAAGGTAAGGGCACGGAGTAAGGGAACAGCAGAAGAAATAGTTGGATATTTCTTTGGAAAGACCAATGGAGCACCAGATTTCGACTTTCTGGTAGTTCCTTTTCGTTACTCTGAGTTAGTGGACGACATAACTTTGGAGGAAGACCTTAGAGAATTTAAAGAAAAACTTGAAATAGCGAAACAAAAAGTAAAGGAATTATCAGGTGTTTACGATGTTACCATAGCTTTCCTTGCATATCTTAACAACATGATGAACCGCCGTGGAAAGATACCTTTGGGCATAGAGTTTTCTACCGCGATAAAAGAAAACGACACCGAGGTACTTAAAGTTATCATCGGTGATTTACTTGAAGAGTGGAGCCCAAAGATGGAAATCTTTGTGAAAGCCCAAGGAATGCTCTTGGAAGAATACTCAGCTTATACGTTCCTTTCGATGCAGGAAGATTTTTCCGATGAAAACGTAACGAAATCTTACACACGCCCCGACGTGGCAGATTTACCCGAGGTCTTTCCCGTTATTGACCCTATCAACGGTGCTTCGATTGTCCAGTTTGATGTTGGAGACAAAATCCCAGTTGTAATTCTTAACCCTGGCAAATACGAAAAACAAATCCGTGAGAAATTCCCAAATTTTGACAAAGATAAACTTTCCATAGAAGCAACGCTTCTGAGCAAAGAGCTTGTTCGAGTAAAAGGTGGCAACCTTTATCTGATAAAAGTCGAATTAGACGACGGATTAATAGCAAAATCACTTGTCAGTCCGGCTCTGAAAATTCTCAGTGATGAAACGTACTTTCTTAAAAAGAAAAGACAGCATGAATATGAACCAAAGGAAAAACATGAAAAATATCCGAAAACCATCAAAGTTGAAATACCATCTACAACAGGATCAGAACTTCTTATCTCGCTTATGACTACTCTTTTAGTCACGGGTGCTTTGCTTATTATTGTCTATTTATTTAGCAAGTAGTCTTGGGCTGAGGATAATCTTCAAGATGATTTCAAAGCCAGAGGTGGTATTTTGCAAACAACGGTTGTAAATAAAGACAATATCGACAAGGTAGTAAGTTTAATATACGAAGAAAAGAAAGCGTTCTATGATGAACTCTTCGGAAAAAATGCACCGAAATACTTGAAAAAGGCTTTTGAATCCGATATACCACCTTTTGTAAAGAAGAATTGCATTGTGCTCCAAGATGGAGAAAATGTAAAGGCGGTTCTACTGTATGCAACCAAGGCAGAATTTCGTCACGGATACCAAAGGTGGTTCCGTATACTTGGATTGAAGATAATACCAGTAGGTGCGAAGATGATTTACATCATCGAAAGGATATTGTTTGATTTCTCAATTGATGATTTGTATATCCTATCCTTGGCTGGGGAGCTGAAAGAACTGCTTTTGTACAGGTTTATCAAGTCCAGTAGGTACAAGAAAGTAATAGTCGACACAATAGATTCTGACGTATACGAACGTTTCAATTTCACCGAGGAGGTGCAGATTCATCCAAAACTGAAACGATTTTCCAAATTTTGCGATTACCACACATTAACAGGTCTGGGATGGGATACTCATCCACTTGTTCAGGGAAGGAAATTAATACTTGGTGGAGTTCACATACAATCTCAGGTAGGCCTCCATGGCCATTCCGATGCGGATGTCCTTTGCCATGCACTCATCGATAGCCTACTTGGAGTATCTTTAAAAAAAGACATAGGAGCAATCTTTCCAGAAGATGACGAAAACAAAGGACGGAGTAGCTTGGAAATGCTTGAAATAGTTGTTCAAACTGTTAACAAAAGCGGTTTCTTCCCATCATCCGCGGATTGTGTTATAATTTCACCGATTAAGCTAAAAGATTATCGAGAGAAGATATCGGAAAAGCTTGAAAATGTCTTGGGTTGTCCGGTATCGATAAAATTCAAATCTGGCAACGGAGTATACCCTGAGTCTGAGATGAAGGGAATAACTGCGATATGCATAACCAATGTTGACAAAGTTTGAAGCTTGAAAATCTAAAGATTAAAAAATAGAAAGGTGGAGGTGTGAGAGATGGTGAATTCCTTCCTGAAACAGGCAGAAGAAAAGATGAAAAAATCTGTCGAAAAGATTGCAGAAGAACTTAAACACCTAAGAACAGGAAGGGCAACGCCCGCTGTTCTTGAGGAGATTAAAGTAGATTACTACGGTGTCCCAACTCCCGTTCTTCAAGTTGCCCAAGTGACAACAGAGGAAAGGCAACTCATAGTCAAACCTTGGGAAAGGAACCTACTATCTGCGATAGAAAAGGCGATTCTTGCAAGTGATTTGGGACTTACACCTGTGAACGATGGAACCGTTGTAAGAATTAACTTCCCAACACCAACAACGGAACAAAGGCAAAAATGGGTTAAAAAGGCTAAGGAGATTGTGGAAGAAGGAAAGATAGCTGTCAGAAATATCAGAAGAGATGTATTGAAGGACGTCAAAGATGCAAAAAAAGAAGGAAAGATATCAGAAGATGATGAAAAAAGGCTTGAAAAAGAAATACAAAACCTCACAGACAAATATATAGCCGAGCTGGATAAACTATTCGAAAAGAAAGAAAAGGAGATAATGGAATTCTGATGTCCAGAGAACCACAACCACTAACGCATATCGCATTCATAATGGACGGAAATGGTCGATGGGCTAAGCGTCAAGGAAAGCCTCGAACATACGGTCATTACGTTGGAGCATACAAAATAGAAGACGTTGTTCGATGGTGCGCTGAACGTGGCGTAAAGTACGCCACGTTCTATGCGTTTTCAACAGAGAACTGGAAACGCCCACCTGAGGAAGTCAATTTTATATTAGGCTTACTCGTTGAAAAAATAGGTGAATTCTACGAACGCATGGCAAAAGAGCAAGTAAGATTACGGTTCATTGGAAGGATTCACGAACTCCCCGAGCCTGTAAAACAAAAATGCTACGAATACGAAGAAAAAACAAGCAAATTTGATAGGATACAAGCGATACTTGCCTTAAATTACGGTGGTAGGGCGGAAATCATAGATGCGGTGAAGAAAATCTTAGAATCAAGGATTCAGACTAAGGATTTGAACGACGAAACCTTTAGAAATTATCTCTACGCACCGGATATCCCAGATCCGGATCTCATAATCAGAACCTCAGGTGAAATGAGAATCAGCAACTTTTTGATATGGCAAGGTGCTTACAGTGAACTGTATTTCAGTGAAGTTCTTTGGCCCGATTTTAATGAGGAAGAACTTGATAAAGCGATAGAATCTTACAGACGTCGTGAGCGACGTTTCGGGGGGATAAACGGTTAAAATGCGTGGGCAGAACAATACTAACAAAAGCGTGGTAAGGAACAATTCTCTGAAAAAAGAAACCATCCAAAGGGTTATAAGTGCTTTCATAGTTGCACCGTTTGTTGTCTTTTGTTTCGTATCATATCCCAGCTTGGTGGGGCTTGTTGCAGCCATTGTGATGATATCTTCAGGGGAATTTTTCTTTACCACATTGAAAAAACACGATCCCTGGCTTTCTATAATTTACACAGCTTTGGTAACAACTTACCCAGTTCTCTATGGTGTTGCGTTCCGTAACAACCCAATGGAATTGTTAGCGGCTATTTTTATGGTTGGAGTAATCTTCGCGCTAAGCAGGGTTAAGAATAAAGATATAATAACGGAGGTCTACTTTGCGTATTCTATAGCCCTAATTTATATAAGCTTTTTGCTTTCGTTTTTCATCCCGCTGTATGACAAACATGGAGCAGCAATCGCATTACTCACACTAACACTTTCCTGGTCTTACGACAGTTTTGCCTATGCGTTTGGTATGACTATGGGCAAACACAAGTTCGGCAGTTATTACAGCCCGAACAAAAGTTGGGAAGGTTTTTACGGTGGCGTGTTTGGAACATTCATCTATATCTTGGTCTACCAATTTGTTGCCAACAGTGTTTTTAAATCCCGTATGCACATAGATCTTTTATTGGCACTCATACTTGCCTTCGTGACCGGAATTTTCGATACGTTCGGAGACATTTTTGAATCATCCATAAAAAGACATTACGGAGTTAAGCATATGGGCAACCTTATGCCAGGACATGGTGGGATGCTCGATAGAATCGATGGACTGTTGTTCATGACACCTGTTATTTACATTGTTTTGAATCTGTTCTACTGATACAAAAAAAATCGAAAAAGTAATCTAAAACGTTTAAATCGGAGGTGCGAAGATTAATGAAATACATGACCAGTGACGAAATACGAGAAGCGTTTCTTTCATTCTTTGAAAGCAAAGGGCATAAACGGTTACCGAGTGCATCGCTCATACCGGATGACCCCCAACTCATGTTCACCGTTGCTGGTATGGTTCCATTCAAACCTATCTTCTGGGGAAAGGTTGACCCTGTTTATACAAGGGTTACTACTTGCCAGAAATGTATTCGAACAAACGATATAGAGAACGTGGGAAGGACTCCGAGACACCATACATTCTTTGAAATGCTCGGTAACTTTTCTTTTGGTGATTACTTCAAAAAAGAGGCAATTGAATGGGCATGGGAATTTGTGACGAAAGTTCTTGAGATGCCAGAGGAAAAACTCTGGGTAACTATTTACGAATACGATGATGAGGCTTTCGAGATTTGGAAAAGTATAGGTGTTCCGGAACACAAGATAATCAGAATGGGCAAAGAGGACAACTTCTGGGGACCTGCAGGTCCTACAGGTCCATGTGGACCATGCTCTGAAATTCATTACGATACAGGTCTTGAAGTGCCTGTTAAAGATGGAGGTATACCAACACCGGCGAATACCGACGGAAGGTTTATTGAAATCTGGAACCTCGTTTTCACAGAATTCTACCAAGACGAGGAGGGCAACCTCCACCCATTGCCGAGGAAAAACATAGACACAGGTGCAGGTCTTGAAAGAATCTCTGCGATGATGCAAGGAGTGCTTTGGAATTTCGATACAGACCTGTTTGCTCCAATCATCGAAAGAATACAAAATGTCCTAAAAGTTAAATACAAAGAAGACCCGAAAAAAGATGTTTCCATAAGGGTTATTGCTGACCATGTTAGAGCGGTCACATTCATGATAGCCGATGGTGTGCTTCCATCAAACGAAGGAAGAGGATACGTGCTAAGAAGGGTTCTCAGAAGGGCTTTAAGACATGGGGTTCTTCTTGGTGCAAAAGAGCCGTTCCTTTACAAGATAGTTGAAAGCGTTGTTCAAAAAATGGGCCACATATATCCTGAAATAGTGGAAAAACGCAGTTTTGTTGAAAACATAGTCAAAGGTGAAGAACTCAAATTCATTTCGAACCTCTCAAGAGGTCTTGAGCTTGTCCAAAGAATTATTGAAACAAAGGGAAAAATAACCGCAGAAGATGCGTTCAAACTGTATGATACATACGGCTTCCCAATAGATATACTACGCGATATCGCACAAGAAAACAACTACGAACTTGATGAAAGAGGTTTCGAGGAATACTTACAACAGCAACGCGAAAGGTCAAGAAAAGCACAGGGTGAAGTCGAGTTTGCCCAAAAGACAGGTTATGAAACACTTGACTTAGAGACCGTTTTCGTGGGTTACGACACAATGGAGTCCGAAGGAACCGTTGTAAAAATCAGAAAAGATAACGAATTTGTTGACAGTGTAGAAGCTTCAGAACCAGTCCAGTGCGAGATAGTCTTGGATGTCACACCGTTCTACGCCGAAAAGGGTGGACAGGTATCAGACAAGGGAACAATCACTTGGGAAGGTGGCGAATTCGAAGTTGAATATGTCTACAACCCAGTGGAAGGTATTATTGTTCACAGAGGGAAATTAACAGGAAAACTCAGTGTGGGTCAGAAGGTCATCTCCAAAGTTGACCCTATCAGAAAATGGACGATGAGAAACCACACTGCTACACACTTACTCCACGCTGCGCTAAGAAAAGTCTTGGGAACTCATGTGCGTCAAGCAGGTTCGCTCGTTGAACCGGAGAGATTGAGATTTGACTTTACACACTACCAAGCACTTACAAAAGAGCAGATAACAATGATAGAAGACCTGGTGAACGAGGTAATACTTAATGCCATCCCGGTCGTTACAGAAGTGAAGAGCTACGATGAAGCCGTAAAAGAAGGCGCCATGGCACTCTTTGAAGAAAAATACGGAGATTACGTAAGGGTTGTAAAAGTGGCTGATTTTAGTGAAGAGCTCTGTGGTGGAACACACGTTAAGAACACAGGAGAAATTGGGCTATTTAAAATAGTATCAGAAAGTGCAGTAAGTGCAGGCGTTAGAAGGATAGAAGCAATAACTGGCTTCAATTCTCTTGCATACGTGCGCAGGCAAGACGAGATATTAGAAAGTCTAAAAGACAAACTTGAAGCACCGGTTAACGAATTAGTAATGAAAGTGGAAAAACTCATAGAAGAAAGGAAATCATTGGAGCGCGAGCTTGCCAACCTCAAGAAAAAGCTTGTCAATCCAGAGAGTGTAACAAGTAATGTCAAAACTTGGAACAACGTAAACTACGTATCCGCAGTGTTTGAAGATATTGACCCAGAGGTTCTAAAAGAATTGACAGACGAGGTCTCTGAGAGAATCAAAGGGGTTGTCTTACTTATTTCCAGACTTGGGGAAAAAGTTGTCTTCACAGTGAAAGCGCCAAAAGAATTGACCAACGAATACCACGCTGGAAACATCGCTAAGGCTGTGGCGAAAATCCTCGGTGGTGGTGGAGGAGGAAGCCCAACATTTGCACAAGCCGGAGGGAAACTCCCAGAAAAGATTCCAGAAGCGATAGAGATATTTGAAAAGATAATGAGAAAGGAAGTGCAGTGATGTTTGGCAGGTCTGATTTAGGAATAGATCTCGGAACGGCAAATACCCTGGTTTACGTGCGTGGTAAGGGCATAGTTATCAACGAGCCGTCGGTCATTGCAATTAACGTTGAAACAAACGAAATAATAAAAGTTGGGGCTGAAGCCAAGAAGATGCTTGGTAAAACACCGTCGTACATCCAGGCTATCAGACCTTTGAAAGACGGGGTTATAGCGGATTACGATGTTGCACTCGCTATGCTTACGTATTTCATAAACAAGGCACAAGAAAAATTTTCGTTCTTCCGTCCAAGGGTTGTTATCGGGGTTCCCTACGGTGTAACAGAAGTTGAGAGCCGGGCGTTGCTCACCGCTGGTAAAGAAGCGGGGGCTAAAAAGGTATTCTTGATTGAAGAGCCCATGGCTGCTGCTTTGGGTGCGGGCCTTCCCGTCGAAGAACCGCAAGGTAGCATGATAATAGATATCGGCGGAGGAACAACGGAAGCAGCCGTTATTTCACTTGGTTCCATAGTTACCGCAACATCCACCAGAATAGCAGGTGATGAATTTGATGAGGCGATAATGCAATATGTTAGAGAGATATACAGAGTTACAATAGGTGTAAGAACTGCCGAACGTGTTAAGATAGAAATCGGTAATGTCTATCCACTCAAAGAGTTTGACGAACTACAGACCGAGGTTGTTGGAATAGAATTATCTTCAGGCCTACCAAAAAGATTGATACTAACCGGTGGTGAAATCAGAGAAGCGATTCGGCCAACAGCTATGCAAATTGTTGAAACTGCAAAAGTGACTCTTGAGAAAACACCTCCAGAACTTGTTGCAGATATCACCGAGCGAGGGATAGTTATTGCAGGTGGTGGTTCATTACTACGCGGTATTACTGATTTGTTGTCGAAAGAAACGGGCATAAAGGTTTACCAAGCAGAAGACCCGCTCAGTTGTGTGGCGAAAGGTGCAGGTTTGGTCCTTGATAAAATCGACATACTGGCGAGGTTGAAGAGCGCAGAATGAGGATTAACTATATATCTTTAATGTTTGTTATTTTATTAACCGTCTTTTTTCTTGATGTGTTTACAGACAATAGTATATCACGAACTATCCATTCGGTATTTTCAATGGCTGCGTCGCCGCTTTTCAGTGCGAAAATATTTCTTGAAGACTATTTTGAAAAGCACATAACAGTTCAGAATATAAGAATTTTCTTCAACGAAAAACCAGATGAGCTACTTGTTCTAAGCGAAGAGCTGAAAGGTTACTATGTGCGAAATTTAAATAAACCAGGTATAGTCTTAAACGAGAAAGGTCAACTCGTGGGATTTGTTGAAAAGACAGGAAGTGTGGGGTATGTTTCCAAATGGTGGGAGTCTGAATTTCCGGTGACCCTTGTAGCAACGGATGTTACCGTCACTGGTTACTACAAGGGCTATAGAATCACTATTCCGGACCCAAACGTATCGTTAGAAAAACTTCAAGCGAAGGTCTATATGTCTGAATACTTACCATATGGAAAGCTTCTAAAAAACTACGGTATGCACTTGGGATATTATGAGAACGGAATTTTCAGAATTAACATTCCAAAAGTTTCAAAAAAAGTCATTTTGCTTGAAAGCTATGGGAACGATGATGATGGAAAAAAGTAATAAAACATAATTCCAATCAGGTTGAATTAGATGAATCCTCATGACAGGGGGGAACAATCATGGTAGCTATGGACAACATGGATTACGGAAAATTAACAAAAGAAGAGCTTATCCAAAAAGTGCGTGAATTGGAGGACGAGGTTTCCAGACTAAAGATGCGCGAATCTGAGCTTGAGATGCTTTTAAGTGAATATTCCTTCATAATGAAAAAGCAGTTCGAGGTCTTTGATGATTTCATCAAAGATGTTGGGACACGTAGAATGATAGACCCGCTCACAAGGGTTTACTCGCATGAACATATTTTAAAACTCATATCCTACTACCATCAAAAGGCGTTTGAGGAAAACTTCGGATACGCTCTTGTGACGATCACAATCAACAACTTCGATAAACTCGAACAGATGGAAAAAGAACACGCTTTATTGAGCATTGGAAAGTTGCTCAAAGAACTTGTCAGAGTTCCACTTGACAGCGTCGGAAGGTCTGCAGAAGACCAGTTCATAGTTCTGTTAACCGAAATCACAAAAGAAAATGCATTGAAAGTTAAAGAGCGAATAAAAAACGCGCTGGCTTTGCACAACATCGACGCAACGGTAAAATTTGCAGCGTATCCTGAAGATTCAACAAACCTTGAAGAACTCGTTAAGATGGTTCAATAACTAAAGCACGCAATATTCTAGCTACTGAAAGGAGCTTTAAAGATGGGCTCAATAATTGTCGAGAGGTCGCAGCTGACAGGTGAAGTCGAGATTTCTGGAGCAAAAAATTCTGCGCTTCCTTTGTTGGCTGCTGCACTTCTAACTGAGGAAGAAGTAATTCTACACAAAGTGCCAGTTCTAGCTGATGTTGAAACGATGATAGATATATTGAGAACGACAGGTAAGAAAGTGTTATTTGAAAAAGACAAAAACACAGTCCACATATCTGGATCTATCCAGCAGACGCATGTGCCTTACGATTTAGTAAGAAAGATGCGAGCATCGTTTAACGTCCTTGGACCGATAGCAGCCCTCATGGGAGAAGCAAGCACACCGCTCCCAGGTGGTTGTGCTATAGGTGTCCGTCCTGTGGATTTCCACATTGAAGGCCTCAAAAGGCTTGGCTTTGAAGTCACTTACGACCATGGTGAGATATTAGCCAAGCGTGGAACGAAACAAGAAGAGGTGACAGTCTATCTTCCATTTCCAAGTGTGGGTGCTACAGAGCATATAATGAGCACTGCAGCGATACTACCTGGTGTTACTATTATTGAAAACGCTGCCATGGAACCGGAAATAGTTGACCTTCAGAATTTACTGAATAAAATGGGTGCGAAAATTTCGGGTGCTGGAACAAGTAGGATTGTTGTTGAAGGTGTCAAACAACTGCACGGTTGCGAACACACGGTTATCCCCGACAGAATAGAAGCTGGCACGTACGCTATCGCATTCCTTGCAACACGTGGTGAAGGGGTTGTTAAGAACGTAAATCCATCACACCTTGATGCGTTGTGGTTTGTGCTCGAAAGAACGGGTGCGGTTGTCAAAAAAGGAACGGACTTTGTTGAAGTCAAATCCTGGAACCGTTGGAAAGGTTGCGATATCAACGTGCTACCTTATCCAGGATTCCCAACAGATTTACAACCACAGATAATCGTTTACCTCTCACTTGCGGATGGTTCAAGCACAGTTACAGAAAACGTATTTAAGACACGCTTTGCACACGTTGGTGAGCTCGTCAGAATGGGTGCGGATATGAGAATAAAGGACAACACGGTCTTTATAAACGGGGTTCCAAAGTTAGAAGGAACTGCAGTGATGGGCACGGATTTAAGAGCGACTGCCGCATTGGTGATAGCAGGACTTGCCGCCGAAGGAACAACGGAAGTTACCCAGGTTGAGCATATATTTAGAGGCTATGAGAACGTCATTGAAAAATTTGAAAAAATCGGTGCAAAAATCAAATACGTGCCCGGAGGTGTTCCAGAAATTTGACCGATAAAACACAAAAGAAAGAAAATTCACAGAGAAAAAGCATGTTGGAACACTCAAAAATCAAACAGCTTTTAAAATCCTCAAGAAACCTGTGGCTTTTCTTCATTGATACCGCCCTACTTTTTTTATCTGGTGCTATCGCTCTTTTCGTGAGGTTTGGATTTGACTTTACAGAAATGCGCAAATACGCACCAGGTGTTTTACTATTAATAATGTTTACAGCAATATCAAATCTATTCAATGGCACATACAAAATCGTTTGGCGTTACGCCCAGCCTGTTGAATTTCTTAAACTTCTCAGAGGACTTTTCATAGGCTACGCTTTAACGGTGATTTTTATACACTTTACACGAATCACCGTCCTACCGAGGTCTGTGGGGATGCTCACATTCCTCGGTGGTTACTTTCTACTCTTCAGTGCTCGAACTACGTATCAATTCTTACTTGGTATTCGCAAAAGTTCTGGAAAGCGCATAGGTATAGTCGGTGCTGGCGATGCAGGGGTCGTATTACTCAATGAAATAAAACGCACAAATTATGGTCGCGTAGTTGCTTTCTTTGACGATGACCCTGCAAAATTGCATAGGACGATAGCTAATGTAAAAGTTGTTGGGACAATCGACGAGATAGACAAATTCATCAATGAACTCGAGCTCGACGAGATATTGATAGCAATTCCTTCGGCATCGAAGGAACTCATCGCAAGAGTTTCAGATAAAGTCAGCGGAAAACACGTAACATTAAAAACGTTCCCCCCAATCTCTCAATTGCTCGATAGAGAACCAACAATTGCGGATCTTAGGGAGATTTCTATCCAAGATATCATCGGTAGGGAACCTGTCACAGTTGACCTAAACTCCATAAGTGGGTACATATCGGGAAAGACAGTCTTGGTTACCGGTGCGGGTGGAAGTATCGGTTCGGAAATTGCAAGACAGGTTGCGAATTTCTCACCGAAAAAACTTATCTTGCTCGGCCGTGGTGAGAATAGTATATACGAGATATACAACGAACTTAAAGACAAAAGCGTGCCTTTTGAACTAATTCCTGTAATTGCTGATGTTACAGATGAAAAATTCATGGAACAAGTCTTTTCAAGTTATAAACCTCAGATTGTGTTCCACGCAGCTGCTCACAAGCATGTATTTTTCATGCAAACAAATCTCTACGAAGCGTTGAGGGTAAACACTCTTGGCACAATAAACTTAGTGAAACTTTCGTGCAAATACAATGTCGAAAGATTCGTCTTCATCTCTACAGATAAGGCTGTCCATCCAACTTCCTACATGGGACTTAGCAAACGGATTGCAGAAATTTACCTTTTAACAATCCCTGAAACTTGTAGCACACGTATCGCAATCGTGCGATTTGGAAACGTTATAGGCAGTCGAGGAAGCGTGTTGTGGAAATTCAAAAAACAAATTGAAAAGGGTGGCCCGCTGACGATAACAGACCCAAGGATGAAACGCTACTGGATGAGTATACCGGAAGCCGTCTCCTTGGTGATACAATCCGGAGCATTTTCCAGCAAGAGAGAGCTTTACGTGCTTGACATGGGGGAACAAATTCCCGTAGAGAAAGTAGCAAAGACATTGGCAAAGCTGATGGGGAAACCGGACATACCGATAATTTACACAGGTGCTGTGCCTGGTGAAAAATTAGAGGAAGAGTTATTTTACGAGTTCGAAAAACCAGAACCAACGGACCATCCCAAAATTTCTCGCGTTAGGTATACTCAAATTGTTTTAAACTCGGATGAGATAGAAATTATTGTCAAACGATCGATGGAACTTTACGTTTTGGGAAAAGAAAAAGAAGCACTCGATTTACTGCAAAAGATTGTGAGTTCAGTAAATTCCAATGAATAAACTTTAGTAAGTGAAAAAACAAAAAATGGCAGGACGTGGAAAAATTAGCCCTGCCATTTTTAATTTATTTTGTCTCTGATTTCAATCCATCGATTTTTTCTTTTCCTCAATCACAACCTTAATTTCTTCCGGTCCAAACGTATAAACCGTCGAACACCATTTGCAAGTAACTTCTGCTTTCCCTTCTCCAAGCATCTCATCCAAATCACTGAGGTCTAAGACCTTTAATGATTCGAACGCTTTTTCCCTACTACACAAGCACTGGAAAATAACGTTCATCTCTTCGAACAATAACTCCTCGGTTCCAAGCACGTATCTTGCAATATCTTCCAAACTCTTTTCTCCTAGATAGCTGGTGATGGCAAATCCACTTAACCTTTTCTCTATTCCGGACACAATCTCCTCAGAAATGCTCTTATCCAAAATCTGAATCGCGAGTCCACCGGCTTTTGCAACACCATCTTTGTCCATCAATACTCCAAGAGCGAAAGCAGATGGGATTTGTTCAGATTTTGTGTAATAATAAGCGATGTCCTCGGCAATCTCACCGGATACAATTGGCACTTTGGACACCAGTGGAGTCTTAAGGCCCACATCCCTTACAACAGTCAAATCGCCACCGACAATAGCACCTTTAACGTCGAATTTTCCAAATTCGTTCTTTTCCAACTCGAAATTCGTATTTGTTATATATCCTCGAACTGTCCCTTTCCATGTTGATTGTGCAACAACATTACCTGCAGGTCCTTTACTACTAATCACAAACGTTATAGTCTCCCTTTCTCCAAGCCAAGGGATAACTAATATTGAAGCAGTAACTAACCTTCCAAGCACAACGGTTGGCAAATACGAAAGTTTGTGCCTTTCTCTAAGTTCATGGACAACATCTTTCGAGTCGGTTATTGAAAATCTAATCATCCCACCGTAAGCGGTTCCGTAGAGTAATTTAGCCATGATTTCACCTCCAATTATTATTCCACCGCTTTCTTGCATCATAAGTTTAACAATTTTCCAGTAAAATAGCAAGAAGCAAATCGCATGAAAAGTTAAAAAACTATAGCATCTTTTAGTAAAGTTTGTGATATAATTCAGTTGATATGTTTAGAATGTTATCCCAGAATGGGGGGATACTATGCCTGTGGTAGATGTTGTTAAAATCGAGGAGCTAATATCTAAAGTTCCCGGTGTGAAGGCAGTCAAAGTTGTTGGCGATGGAGCTGGACTACATGAAATCCATGTGATTACAACGAGTGACAAAAGTCCCAAACAACTTGTGAGGGACATTGAAACCGTTGTACTTGCAAGCACGGGTATAAGACTTGATAGGAAAATCATCTCCATTGCGCAAGTCGAATCTGATGTAAAGACTCAAAAAGTTCTTCCATATCAGATATCCAATTTGAAGGTTGAGCATATCGATGAAAGAAACATTCGTGTAACGGTCACGATAGAACACGGTGAAGAAGAATTCTACGGTGAATTCGTAGGTCCTAAGACATCGAGAAATATTCCTAGGATTATTGGCAACGCCGTTTTAAATGCGCTTTCGGAAATCCATGACTTCGCACTCTCTTTCGATGACATTGCTGAAGTTTATTTCGTTGGCAAAAAGTATGTGCTTGTGCATATAACAAAGCAATACAATAACGTAGAAGAAAGCATAATCGGAACAGCTGTCATCGAAGGTAGTTATGAAAAAGCCGTTGCAGAGGCGGTTCTCGATGCTTTCAGAAGGATTTAAAACATTAAAAGTTGCAATCATAGTTCTCGTAACTTTTCTATTCTTACCGACAGCCTTTTCACATATCCTGGTTCCCGACAGTGCTCAACCCAAGTTAACAGGTGCTTATCCAGTGCCTGAGTTGTGGCTTGGAAATCCATCAAAAACAGCGCAAACACGTTTAGAAATAAACTTCTCACTCTACACAGCCAATTGGTCGAATACCATAGTGACCAAAAACGCCGGTTGGTGGGGAGTTCCGGCAAATCCTGCCCAGAACATCTTTTACTTGCCGGAAGAGATACCACCTTTTTTGAACCTTGTCTTCGATTACTCAACAGGGAACGTGGGATATTACCTTGAGTTGCCATTGAAAAAAGAATACAGAAACACGTTACTGACACTTTCAGATGGGAATAACTTGCCATTTAACTTGCTTAACCCCCTTGATATGAGCAGACTTTCCGTAGACCTAAATTTCCCAACTATAGGATATATCTACTACGTCAATGAGCAACTATTCTTCGCAATAGGACGGTTTCCACTGAAATGGGGCGATGCAAAATTCCCAGTCCACATCTCTCCAACGACTTACCAAGATAACGCAACATTCGCAATAAGATTCCCGGGCATGACTTACACATTCCATGCGATAACATCCTATCCATTGCTTTCACCTAACGAATACTACATTCAAACACACTACTCTGATCAACACACATCAGGCAGATACTTCTACGAGCCATCAAAATGGATAATTGCCCACAGATTGGATTTTTACAACACGTATGGAGGCATCAACTTAAGGTTGGGTTTTGGTGAACTGAACATTGTTGGCGGTAAACACCTTGATTTAATAGACCTGAACCCTATACTTATCTATCATAACACCTACGGAGAAGGCTACAGAAACGTTACAGGTAGCGTTGATTTCACGTTTGTTTGGAAATCTCTTAGCTTGTATGGAGAGTATGTTGTGGACGATGCTCAAACACCAACCGAATATGGCTCCAGTTATAAACCACATGCTACCGCTTACGACATCGGCATTAAGTTTCATTTCAACGACCTGTCTTTGTGGATAGAATACGCCGAAACGTCTGAATGGATGTATGTGACAAATTATCTGCCATATTTGAGAATAAACGTTCGACACTTTGATTTAGAGAACAATCCCGGTGGTCGACTCATGTTTGACTACCCCCTTGGCTTTATCTACGGACCTGATGCAAAGATGTTCTCAGTTGGTTTAGAAGGTAGCCTACTCGGTGCAGATTTCCAATTCATGTACAACCTTTTGACAAAAGGCTTGGTCGACGATAACGGAACGATACGGTGGAAATGGTTCTGGGATTCTTGGCCAGGGAACGTTTCTGAGGCCGGTGCAACAACACCTCCAAAGGCTGGGGAAAAAAGTTACAACATATTTTCACTGAAACTGACATGGGGGAACTTCTCGGTGTTTTACAAAACAATTGATTTTGATAAATATTTCCTCTCAGTCAATTACAAGAGTACTTTTTGAGTTTGCCAAGTTCAAGCTGAATTTTTTCTGCTCATATAAACTTTATAGTTTGCCCTGCACTTTAAAGCAGGGCTTTTTTAGTTATTAACCATTGTAACAATGTAACATTTAAACTTAGCTCAACGGTATAAAAAAACTCTTTACAGAAGGTAAACGTTTGTGGTATAATCTTAAAGAAATTCAACATCATTTTAAGGAGGGAAAAGCATGGCAAAAAAGACGATTATGGTTATCGACGACCAGCCCGAGATTCTCGAATTGGTTAGCTTTACTTTACAAAAAGAGGGGTACGAGGTCATCCCAGTGGAGGATGCTGAAAAAGCGTTACAAGAGATGAAAGACAAAGACGTTGACATGTTTATCGTTGACATTATGCTTCCAAACATGGATGGTTTCGAATTCGTAAGACACATTCGTGCAACGGAAAAACACAAGCTAACTCCTGTAATATTCCTCAGCGCAAAGGGAGAAGAATTTGACAAAGTGCTCGGTTTAGAACTCGGTGCGGATGATTACATAGTTAAACCGTTCAGCATTAGGGAACTCCTTGCAAGGATTAGAGCAGTCTTCAGAAGGATGCAACTTGGAAATGTTGTAAAAGAAGAAAAACCAAAGAAGATAGTTGCAAAAGACCTCGAAATCGATATCGACAAATACGAAGTTAGAGTGAAGGGTAAGAAAGTCAGCCTTACACCACTTGAATTCGACTTACTCAGATTCCTTGCCGAAAATGAAGGGAAGGTCTTTTCAAGAGATGTACTTCTTGACAAACTCTGGGGTTACGACTACTTCGGCGATACAAGAACAGTTGACGTGCACATCAGAAGGTTGAGAACAAAAATCGAAGAAGACCCTTCAAATCCAAGGTATGTTGTAACCGTGCGCGGGAAAGGATACAAATTTAGAGACCCAGGAAAGGAAGAACAATAAGTAGATGATAGTTATTACAATTGTTAGTATCATCCTTGCTGTTACATTTGCAATTCTTTTCATCTTAGCAAGAAGGAACGAAAGAATATACGCGAAATATTTGGATAAAATAGCTTTAAGTATAGGAGAGGAGGCAGGCACTCCTCCCCTATACATTTATGAGCGCTTGAGGAAAAAATTAGAAGAACTGGAAAAGAGAATTACCGAAACCGAGCGTGAAAGACGCAATATATTCACTATCCTCAACAACATAACTGACCCAATAATAATCGTGCGAGGCGATGGTGTTGTGACCTTTGCTAACATCGCCGCACGAGATATCACACGTCCCGGTATCGAAGGTAGAAGGGTATACGATATCATCGAAAACTACCATCTACTCGAATTATTCGAGAAAGCACTTGAAACAGGAGAAATGCAAAGTGCGGATGTGTCTTTGGTTGTAGATGCTGAGACACGATATTACGATGCAAAGATTGTGCCGATAAAATTCGATGAAGAAAGCGAACGTTACATAATAGTCTTGCACGATACAACGAAAGAAAAACAACTTGATAAATTAAGAAGAGAGTTCATATCAAACGTATCGCACGAACTCAGAACACCACTAACTTCTATCCACGGGTATGCCGAAGCACTCCTTGAAGATGACCTCTCGAACAAAGAACTCGTCAGGAAGTTCCTTAATGTAATAGAAAGCGAATCTGCTCGAATGACAAGGTTAATCAACGACCTACTTGATTTAGAAAAGCTCGAATCTGGCGATACGAAATTCAACTTTGCACCTGTTGAAATGTGTCAGGTAATGGATAGGGTTTACAGCATTGTTGAGCCGCTTGCTCATGATTACGGAGTGGAACTTGAGATGGAGTGCGATGAACCAAAAATTGTCTGGGGAGATTTCGATAGACTTGTCCAGATGGTTCTAAACCTTGTCGATAACGCTGTGAAGTACACATCAACCAAAGAATCTGGAGAAAAGCGAGTTATCGCAAGGTGTTATGAAAAAGAGGGAAAAATCGTCTTTGAGGTAAAAGATACAGGTCCTGGTATTCCGGAAGACGCACAAAAGAGATTGTTTGAAAGGTTCTACCGTGTCGACAAAGCTCGAAGCAGAAAGGTTGGAGGAACGGGCCTTGGTCTTTCAATCGTAAAAACGATTGCTGAACGTCACAACGCAACTATTACATTTGAAAGCAAAGTTGGTGAGGGGACTATATTCAGGGTGTTTTTCGATAAATACAAAGAAGAACAACCATCCAAAACAAGCAGTGAACAAAAAGCAGGCAATTGACAGACATATGGAGGCGGTAGCAAATGAGAGCTTACGATATAATCCTCAAGAAGAGAAACGGAGGAAAACTTTCAAAAGAAGAAATAGAGTTCATGGTTAATGGCTATGTAAAAGGAGAAGTTCCGGATTATCAGATGGCGGCATTCCTCATGGCGATTTACTTCCGTCACATGGACCCAGAAGAACGCGCTATTTTAACAAAAGTTATGGCAAATTCAGGTGATAGGATAGACCTATCTTCCATCCCAGGGATAAAGATAGACAAACACTCAACTGGTGGTGTGGGAGATAAAACAACGCTTGTTGTTGGACCCATTGTTGCTTCACTTGGTGTGCCTGTTGCAAAGATGTCTGGTAGGGCACTTGGTCACACGGGTGGAACGATAGACAAACTCGAATCTATACCAGGCTTTCGCACAGCCCTATTGCAGGAAGAGTTTTTCGAAAACGTCAGAAAAATTGGCATTGCAATAGTTGGACAAACAGCGAACCTTGTTCCTGCCGATAAAAAGATATACGCTCTTCGTGATGCAACAGCAACTGTTGATGAAGTATCGCTTATTGCCTCGAGTATCATGAGCAAAAAACTCGCAGGTGGAGCGGATGGTTACGTGCTCGATGTCAAAGTAGGTAGTGGTGCGTTCATGAAAACATTAGAACAAGCGACTGAACTTGCGGAAGCAATGGTTGGAATAGCAAAGGCACATGGAAAAAAGGCTGTAGCTGTCCTCACAAACATGGACGTGCCACTTGGAAAGATGGTCGGCAATTCACTCGAAGTGCTTGAAGCGATAGAAACACTGAAAGGAAGAGGGCCTGAAGATTTCACACAGTTGTGTCTGAACTTGGCTGCTTGGATGTGCCATCTAGCTGAAAAAGGGACATTTGAAGAATGCCTTGCTATGGCTAAAGAAGCTTTAGAAAGTGGAAAGGCACTTGAAAAGTTCAGACAACTTGTTGAATACCAAGGTGGCAACCCAGAGGTTGTCGACAGACCAATGGAAATACTACCCATGACCGATAAAACAGTAGATTTCATCGCACCACAGGATGGATACATAACAGCTATAGATACCGAAAAAATAGGCATCGCTTCGAACTACCTTGGTGCAGGAAGAAAGACAAAAGAAGACACAATCGATTACCGCGTTGGTATCGAAATACTCAAAAAACTCGGCGATTATGTGAAAAAAGGTGAACCTATTGCAAAACTGTACATCTCTGAAAAAAGCGACGTAGAATCTGCACTAAAACTGTTATCGGAAAGCTACATCTTCAGTGACCAAAAACCTGAGCACAAACCGATAATCTTAGGAATTGTGAAATAAAGTTTTCAAAGATTGAAAAAGAAAACGAGACAACCTGAGGGGGCTGAGGAACACAGCCCCTTTTTTGTTTCCTTTTGCTGTTCTTGATTAAAGCATTTAAACATGGTATAATTGCCATTGAAAGGTGATAGGAAAAGAGATAAAAAATCCAAACCAAGGGGTGTTCTCTTTCGTGAAAACAAAAAATTCGGGGCTACTGAAAACACTTTCTTTGTTTTTCTTGACCTTGGCAACCTTCCTGGCTGCCCAGGTTTTTTTAATTAATAACAAAGTCTTCGAACCAAGCAATGGTTATTTCACAGAATCCCAGCTCAGAGATATGGGGTTTAGTATTGTCAAACATGAGAGGGTTTACCTCATACATAACAAAAAGCTCATTATCGGTTCAGATGGTGACTTCCTTGTCGATTTCCAAGAGTATGTCCCGAAAGCTTACACTATTATCAACGGTGTTGTATACGTAAAGGCGGATTTCATATCAAGCTTCTTGAAACTATCAAAGATGAACGAGGTATACTACGATAAACCGCTTTCAATAACATCGATTGATTATACAGATGATGTACTGACTATTACAACCTCAGTGCCTGCAAAAAAAGAATTTCTTAGTGCATCACTATCCAATAACACGTTTTCGCTCAAACTTTCACCAGCTCAAGGTGATTTAAAAACTCCTGCGGGTGTGTCGATTTCAAGAACAAACCATACTACAATAGTTACCATTGAAAAAGCTGTATCGAACTACAACATCACGTATTCAGAGAACAAGATAGTAGTACGGATAGAACCTGTGATTAGAAAAATAGAATACACAAAGCGTACAGAAACATTTGCTGGAAGAACTTTCACTGTTAATTACATCATAGCGGACCCGAGGTATACCAATATCACACCCTTGTTACCAGCGAAAGGTATAGGTGCGATGGCAACATTGGCAAACATCCTTTCATATCATGGATATTCTAACGGTGTCAACGCAAACTACTTTGATCCAGCAACAGGGTTGCCAATAGATATCATCATATCGAATGGGAAGGTGCTTTCTCATAGGTATGGATTGAGACCCATGTTCATACAAACAACCGATGGTAGAGTGTTTATTAAAAAAGCGTATGTTGACATCGCAGTGAGAATAGGTGATGTTTTACTCTTAGTCAAAGGTGTCAACACAACATCCCTTGGAGAAGTGAACTTATACACTTCCGAATTTGCGCTCAAGATACCAAACGACAGAACAAGAACGTATGTAGTTGTAAAGAATGGAAAGGTTGCATCGATTGGCTACGTTTCGACGGTCCCATCAAATTCAGAGGTTATAATGATTAGCAACGATATAAGAAATAAATTCTTACCCAATCTCACGGTTGGTCAAAGCGTTACGGTCGAGATTTACACAGACGATGGGTATCAAGTCAAAAACGCGGTCGGAGCAGGTCCATTGTTGCTCCAAAATGGTAACATCATTCCAGACGCAGCTGAAGAAAAACTCAGATACGGTGGAGGCATACCAACAACACGCGCGAATAGAACGATAATAGCAATAAAAGATGGGAAAGTTCATTTTATAACGATAGAGGGGAAAAATGGGGTTGGTATGAATTTTGACGAAGCAGCCCAGTTTTTGAAATCAAAAGGTTACGAGTCAGCGATGATGCTTGATGGTGGAAGCTCAACGGCAATGGTTTACGCAGGTAAGTATGTAACAAGTGGGTCCCCAAGAAACATACCTGTTGCATTGGGGGTAAAATAATAAATGAACGCCAATAAAAACTGCCCCGATGTGATGGGGCAGTTTTTATTTAAACATCTCAAGCTGAGTTAAAAAATCCTCAAAGTAAGGTGCGTGGAACTTACCTTCAAGAGATTGCTTAGCCAATTTATCTGCCAAGTTGTTCAACTGGTTACCTTTGTGTGCTTGAACTTTTACGAATTCAATATCAACGTAGTTCATGTAGTATTCCACAAACGCCTTATACAACTTTGTCAACTCCGTTTTCGTCTTCCACTCACCGTTAACCCAGTGTGCAAGACCTGAGTAATCATGGAAAATTCGTAGTTTATTGATACCTTTCTTTGAAGCGTAAAAAACAGCGTACATCACCGCGTAAATCTCTCCTGAAACATTCCTATGGGTAGAAAGTGCTTCAGATTGCATGCTAAACGCGAATTCTTCTATTATTTCATCACACTTAATTGCAACCCCACTTCCTACAATGTTATCTTTGAAACTACCATCTGTGTAAACATCGCATATTTTATAGGCTGAAGTATCTCTCATCTTCGCACCACCTATTTTTCATTTCTTAGTCTAAGCACATAGAAACTCCAATAGTCACGTGCGAATATCAAAATTGGCAAAGCGAGTAGCACACCAGCCAATCCAAGGACGCTACCTAAAATGAATATCGAAAGTAGTATCACAAACCAATGAATTTTTAAATTATTACCCTGAATTCTTGGACCGTAGAACCAAGATTCAGTTTGATTAACGGCAACGAGCACAACGGTCAGCCAAACCATACCCTTTACCCCCTGAGAAGTAAACGCCAGAAGGTACATAGGAACGGCAGTGAACAACAATCCTACGAACGGGAAGAATCCGCCAATGAAAGACAAAATACCCAATGTTAGCGCCGAAGGTACACCGATAACGTAAAGTCCAATCGTTGTAAGTGCTGCACTGATAAACGAAACCAAAACCTGCCCTCTTATATATCGCTTTACGTTAGTAAAGAAATACGCAACGAATTTTTCACCGTATTTTGGGTCATCAATGAACAATAACTGGACTTTCTCTTTAAAATAAAACCTGATACTCTCTATACCTGCCATCGTGACTATAAGCAAAACAACCATCGTGAAGAGCGATGGCAAGATATTGGCAACATACTTTATCAACTGCGCAAGGAAAGAAGAGATATTACTTTTGAATTCGTCAAGATATTTCAAAGCCCAAGACGGTAAATCCAGATTGAGCTGTGCCGACTGTGCACTTTGTATAACCGAGTTTATTTGATTGATAACTATTGGGAAAAAAGAGGCGATTGCATAGACAAATATCGCAATTACAAAGATATAGGATGCTATAGCAAGATAGTGTTTTCCAGTTTTCTTTAAAACGTAATCGTAAGGCACGCTCAGAATAACGGAAAAATAATAACCCAATACGAGTGCACCGATAACAAAAGGTACTTTCCATGCAAAGAATATGAAAAGTAGAAAATAAACCAAAACTAAGCACATATCTCTGTATGGAATTCTTTCAACCTTGACATTCTTAATACTATTGTCGACAACAGACTTTTTACTCTCCTTCATTTTCGTTGGTCTCCTTAGCGATTTTCTTTTCAATCTCAAGCACGAGCGCTTCTGCTGTTGCAAGATTCGTTGCTAAAGGCACATTGTGTACGTCACATACCCTCAAAAGTGCACTTACGTCAGGTTCGTGAGGCTGAGCGGTAAGTGGGTCTCGTAAGAATATCACAAAATCGATTTCGTTGTTAACTATCAGCGCCCCGATTTGCAAATCTCCCCCGTATGGTCCGGACTGGAATTTATTCACCTTCAGCCCAATCTTTTCCTCTATCACCTTCCCCGTTGTGCTTGTTGCGTACAAATCGCACTTGGAAAATACATGCATCCACTCCTTAACAAACATCGCTAAGTCCAATTTTTTCTTATCGTGCGCGATAAGTGCAACTCGGATTTTCTCCATACAAATCGCTCCTTATATATAAACTAAACTAATCTTCCCTAACAAAAACGTATGAATTTTCCAATTTCCTTTGTGCTGCCAGATGCCTTTGAACATACTGACCGCAGTTACTTCCAATTTTGTTCTCTTCGAGTTCCCCAACACTGATTATAACCTCATACCCGTTCTTCTCAAGTTCTTCTACAAACCTTCTGTGTTTAAGCACAAGTCCTCGCTCATCAACATCTGAGTTCAACCCATTTTCAACTGCCCTGTATGTCGGGTTAACTGGGGTGATTTTAATTAAAAACTTCTCTGGATTAAAGTGCTTCATAATTACCGATGCGTCCGCTTCATTTTCCTGCGCAAGTGCGAAATTCAGTGTCACTTTCCTATCGCCTTTTTGAACAAACCGTTCACCATACTTTGCAATCTCTTCAAAACCCCATTTCTTTACTGGAATAATCCTATCCCTTTGCTCTTTTGATGTACTGTGAACTGAAAACTGCATCTGGAATCTGCCTATGTAGTATTTGTTCTTTATTTCAAGCAATATTTCGAACCATCCTTCTCTTCCAACTGGTGCAACAGTACTTATCGAAGGCATTAATCCTGGTGCATCAAGCAAGTGTGGGAGTTTTTCGAGAACGTTGAGCACATTATCGTTCAAAGCCGGTTCTCCAACACGCGCGAATTGGATTTTGAACTTCTCAACAGGAATACTCATACCGTATCTTTTGTTGGTTAAAAACAAAATCTGAGCTAATATTTCTTCTTCCGTGAGCTTCCTTTTGTAATACCCTCCCGCATCGCACATCATACAGCCAACAGGACAACCATCCATGGTTGAGACTATCAAAACCCATTTCTTCTCCCTTGGAATCGGAGGTTGGATTGATTCAACGAACTCTATCAACGCACCGTTTTTACTCTCGGCAAGGTAAACCATGGCGATATCTTCCTTGCCATAGCCTGCAATTATCTTCAAATCATTTGACAACGCCTCTGCTCTCATATTTTTCTACACCTCCAACAGTTTTATATATTCTCATTCAATTTTAAAACAATTTCCATCGCACATCTAATTCCATCACCTATTGCAATTGACGACTGCCTGAACTCTGGATGTGCCACATCACCTATTTCAAAAACTTCCATACTCTTAGCATTTATAACGGGCTTGTTACCAACCCTACCAATAGCAATTAGCAACGCTTCTACCGTATAAAAACCATTTCTGGTGTGTATATACATAACATCTTCTTTATGATCAACAAAAAAAATTTGCTCATTCAAATGTATCTTCAATCCCTTTTGCCTTGCATACTCTACAAGCTTTGTAACCGCTCTTAACTTGCCGCTTTTAACTAAAACGATAGGCTCAATTCCTTCTTCCTTTGCGTGAATTGCATAATCAATAGCCACATCCCCACCACCATATATAGCAACACTCTTAATACTTTTTGGTAGCTGGACGTACTCATAGAAAGTGTGGGGTCCTTCAAATTCTATCAGCCTTTTTGGTGAAGTACCTGTTGCAACAATGGCAACATCGCAGCTGTACATTCCATCCTTTCCAACAAGTTCATAATCATTGACACAGAGAATCTCATCATTAACGACGTTAATCTTGTATTCTTCGACATACCATTTCAAATTCTCAGCGAATTGTCTACCCGGCAAAAAACCAATTGGCGGAAAATTCTCAACTCTCCACGCATTTCTTATAAGCCCACCAATCTCATTTTTTTCATAAATTGTAGCATTAATACCGTACCTTTTCAACAACACACCGCACGCAACACCAGCAGGTCCACCACCAACAATTGCAACGTTCAAGTCTTTTCCTCCATTTCTACTTCTTTCTAAGTGTAAAATTCCAATACACTCCCGTACTCACACCACCGTGCGGGTCGTACGCTTCCACATACCAGTAATACACACCTTCTTTAGAAACATTTACATCAATCGTTGATTCTGTTATATAACTGCTTGATACTGGGGAAAAAGTACTACTTCCTGGAACCTTCCAATACACCTTGTACTTCAACGTATCACCATCTGGATCCGAACAATTCCAGCTAAGCGTAATCTTACTCGGCAATGCAGTTACTTCAACAGTCACATTATTTGGACTACCGTTGTAAGGAAATTCAGGTGCCGTGTTTTCCTTTGTTTTAAACGACCACGTATCGCTAAGTATATAATTCCCATCTTCATCAATAACAACAACATACCATTTATAATCCTTATTTGGCAAAAGTGGCACATCGGAAAGATTTACAGTAATTACATCATCAGTGACACCCGTTACTGTTGCAACCGGTGTAATATCATCTGCTTGAGCACTCTCAAAAACATAGAGCAGATAAATGAGTTTATCCTTTGCACTATTATCTGAAGACGAGTTCCACTTAAAATTGGTGTTGTTAAAAGCCACACCTGTTGAACTATTAGCTGGATAAACGAGTTCAGGTTTTGTAGGTGCACTACTTCTTGGCATCACTTTGAAATTCCAAACCGGACCTTCGACTGGTGTATTCACCCCATCGCTTACAACAACCTTCCAATAATAAATCTTATCGAATTCGAGTAAATTCTGGTAATTAAATGTGCTATTACTTAATTCAGAAGCTATAGGAACCAATGCATCAGGATGTTCGCCAAAATAGACGGAATAACTCAAAGCATCGTTATCTGCATCAGAACAACTCCAACCGAAAGACACTCTATTTGGCACCAAAGTTGTTAGTGAATTAGCGGGGATAGGATTACTCGGCTGTTCGGGTGGATTATTGTAGTACATATAGAACTTAACTTGCTCACTACTTGTCTGTACTCCATAACTGTCCTTTGCTATCACGTACCAAGTATAACTTCTTGCTGGGTCGTAGGTCTTTCCCGGATTAAAGAGTTCTAACGCATTTGCCGAACTCAATTCATAACTTGTTGAATTCAGCGGACTCCTTTTGATTGTCCACCCGTCGTAGTCACTTTTAATAACAAGCTCATAAGATACACCATCACCATCCGGATCAATAGCTTCACTCCAAACAAACCTCAATTTATCAACGAGAGCCAAGTTTATCCTTGCATTGCTTGTAGGTTCTGAGAGAGTTGGCTTATTTGGAGGTGTACTCAACTTTGTTGTAAAAGTAAACGTACTCGAAATAGAAGCACCGTACTTATCAGTTGCGGTGATCTTAATATCGTACTTTGTATTTCTCTTAAGATTATTCACTGTATAACTTGTTACTGTGGAATTAGATACTACTACCTGTGAAATACCAGACTCGATAAGCTCTACGGTGTAATAGAGCACTGGAGTGTCCTCATCGTATCCTTGCCATCTCAATTCCAAAGTGTTAAAGTCGACATCTGTAGCGTTTGGTTGTGGATTGATTAGTTCCACTTTGCTCGGAGCCTTATTTGCAATCGTTCTAAAGCTTGCGCTACTCAATGTACTCACCCCACCCCACGGATCCATGGCCTGCACCTGCCAAGTGTAGTCGGTGAGCTGTTCTAAATTTTCCACGGTTATATAGTTTGTTGTTGCAGTTGCTTGTAAAACAATTAAGCTTCCTCTAATAACTTTCACTAAAAACATTAAATCATCTTCGTCTGGATCTGCAGCATCCCAACTCAATGTGAGAGAATCGAATCGTACGTTTTGAACGCCATTTGGCTGGAGTGATGAGACTGTTGGCTCTGAATTAGGAACAGTAGTAAAATACCAAACCTGACTCATAGCTGACGAATTTTTACTCTTAACGAACCATCTGTACTTCGTACTCGGCTTGAGCTTACCCTTTGGAAGCAAAACAGTCTTAGGAATTCCTTCCTGAACTTCAACCACTTCGCTTATCGTTTGCATTCCGGTATCGTTTTCCTCAACGACAACCTCGTATTCACCAGCACTTGCACTCTTAAAAGTTAATATTGCCTTGTTAAACTCTACACTATTACTATTATTCCGAGGTCCAAGTAACTCTATCCCAGCATTATCACCATTATTATTTGCTGGTTCGATACAGCTTGATATAGCTAACAAAATAAACAAAACTGACAAAAGAATAAAAGATTTTCTTTGCGTAAAAAATCTTGGAAACACTAAATCACCTCCGTAGTATTATTCTAAGAAAAATTTTACCACAAAAATTCGATTTTTGATTAAAAAACCGTGGCTATGGAGCCACGGCAATTTGGGTTTTAAGATAATTTCGATGTCTGATAGATTATTTCGCTTCAAACGTCCACGTCTTACCTTTTGTAACACCACCGTGCGGGTCTTTTGCCACGACGTACCAATAGTACTTACCGAGCGTGTTCAAGGTCAACTGAATTGACTTAGTATTTGTTGTGTAAGGAACGACACCCGTGAAATCATTGATTGTATTCACATAGACTTCGTACGACAAGATATCTCCATCAGGATCCGAACAATTCCAACTTAGCGTAATTGTTGAAGGAACACTTCCAACGGAAACCTGACTACCATCTGACGGGTTAGGTCCAGTTGGAATATTTGGTGCTTCGTTCTGTTTTGTCTTGAAGTTCCATGTTGTACTATACGCATAGTTACCGAATGAATCTCTAACCTCCACACGCCAGTAATAAGTCGTAATTGGAGACAAATTACTGATAATCTGTGAAATCTCTGAACTTGTCTGACCAGTCACAGTTGCTTGCAACGTCATCCTATCAGCTCGCCCAACGTAGAGGTAATACACCAAATCCTGTGCTTGAGTTTCCTTATCGTAGCTTGCCTTCCATCTTAAAGTTACATTATTCAATGCAACTCCTGAAGTTCCAGTAACAGGTGATACGAGCTCTGGAACTGTTGGTGGATTGTCAAGATTAGTTATTGTAAAGCTCCACACAGGGCTTTCTACTGGTGGATTGTAACCATCGGTGACGACTACCTTCCAATAATACGTCTTTCCGAATTCAAAGAGTCTTGGCGTTTCATATGTCGTAGCTGTTATGCCACTTACCTCGAGTTTCAAATTATCAGCGCTCTCACCTATGTACAAATCGAATCTGAGCGGATCTCCGTCTGGATCCGTTGAATCCCATGAAAATCTTGGAATTCTATTTGGTAAATTCTCAGCCTTATCAGACGGATAAGGTGACGTTGGCACGGTCGGTGGATTATTACTATATGTTTCAAATGTGAACCAATCGCTCTCAGTCCTACCGCCGTGTGGGTCTTTGGCTATAACATACCAGGTGTAAGTCTTTCCAACATCCAGTAGAGCAGATATATTACTTATAAAATAACTATTCGACAATATCGGACTTCTTCTGTGCACTTCTTGACCATCTGACATCAATATAAATTCATAGTCAATGTCGTCTTCATCGACATCTGATACACTCGACCATCTGAAGGTAAGGTCTGTTACCTTCGCAAAATTAACCTTTGCATTATTCTCAGGATTTTGCAGTGTGGGTTTACTTGGTGGAGTGTTATTTCTCGTTCTAAATGAAAAACTCTCGGTCTTTGTCTCACCATATTTATCGATTGCCGTTATTGTGAGTGTGTACAGCGTGTTTGGTTCCAACCCAGTGATAGTAAATTCTGTGAACGTAGAATTACTGAGCAGATTCTGGCTATTATTCAAAGACACGTTGTATTTTAAATCTTCGTAATCTCTATCATAACCAAGCCATTTTAACGTCAAGTTGTTGAATTTAACATCGACAGCGTTGTTAGCAGGGTTAATTAACTCAATTCTATCCGGCGCTTCATTAACTTTTGTTTTAAATTCTGCTTGCTTTGGAGTACTCTTTGCGCCCCACGTATCAACTGCTTCAACACTCCAAGTATAATCAGTTAACTGTTTCAAATCTTTCACAACAGCGGAATTAGTCGCCGATGAAGTTTCTACAACTGGAGTTGCATTTCCTATCTCGAAGACCTTAACGGTGAATATCATGCTATCATTATCTGGATCACTTGCTTCCCAAGTCAGCGCGAGTGCACCGAATGGATGATCAGTAGTTCCATCGGGTTTCAATCCGTAAACTGTAGGTGGCGAATTTTCCTTTGTTGTAAAATACCTCAGCTCACTTGAGGTGGAATCATCGTTCTTAAGTCGCACATACCATTTATATTTGGTAAAAGGTTTAAGAAGACCTTTTGGAATGACGATCTCAATACCTTGCCCACCAGTCACAGTTGTTCTAAAAACCTCTTGATTTGTAGTTGCATCTCTAACTATCACATCGTACTCACGATTATTAGGTGTGTTAAATATTAACTTGGCACTATTGAAAGGAATATTTGAAGCGTTATTTACTGGTGCCACCAGCTCAGCTCTTGAATTGGATGGTTGAATACAACCGCTTAAAAAAGACAAAACACTTACGATGACAAAGATGGCAATCAAATAAAATCGATATTTAGAGTTCCTGATAACCATACTAAATCCCCCTCACTGTATGTAGTATTTTACCTCTTATCATATAATATTATAACACATACAGAAAAAAACACCCTGGTTTCTAACAAAGAACCAGGGCATTAACACTATTATATTTTATTACTTAGAGTAATATCACATTTTCGTACTTTCCTTTCGTTACATTCTTTGTATCGAACAAAAACGGTACATGCTTTGCAACAAATTCATAATCGATACCAATTGTGTGACCTGAAGTAACTATTGCACCGTCCATCTTTTTCAAAACATCCTCGGTCATCTCTATTCTCTTGTAATATTTTCCATTGTGTGTAAATTCTGGGACGAACGGGTCGTAGTAAAATACGTTCACTTTCTTCTTCTCAAGTATCTCTATCACTTTAAGAGCAGGACTTTCTCTCAAATCGTCTATATTCCCTTTGTACGTAACACCAAGAAGAAGAATATTTCTGCCATTCAAACACTGAGCTCTATCATTTAGAATATCAGATAACCTCTCTACTACGTAATATGGCATATTATCTGAAATCTCGCCTGCGACCTCGACGAGCATCATATGTAAATCGTGCTCTTTTGCCTTGTAAACAAGATAAAACGGGTCGATAGGAATACAATGCCCACCAATCCCAGGTCCAGGATAGAACGGCATGTAACCGAACGGTTTGGTTGCCGCCGCATCGATAACCTCCCAAATGTTTATCTTCATCTTTTCGGCAACCTTTGTCATCTCTTGAACAAGTGCGATATTCACAAGCCTGAATGTGTTTTCCAATATCTTTGTCATCTCTGCCGCCCTTGGTGAAGAAACAGGGAAAACACCTGCTTCAAGCACGTTTTCATACAATGCAACGGCATGCTTTGTGCATTCTGAAGTAACTCCACCGACGACTTTCGGTGTATTCCTCGTCTTGTACCTTGGGTTACCTGGGTCAACGCGTTCTGGACTGAAGGCAAGATAAAAATCCTTTCCAACCTTTAGTCCTGTTTCTTGCAAAATTGGTAGGACAACCTCTTCCGTTGTGCCCGGATACGTCGTGCTCTCAAGGACAACGAGCTGTCCTTTTCTCAGTCTTTTCTTGATTTCATTCGCACTATTGATTATATAACTCAAATCCGGCTGCTTAAACTTATCAAGTGGTGTAGGCACACATATACTTATCACATCGCAGTTCTTCAATTCATCAAAATCAGTAGTCGCCCTTAGCTTCTTTGCTTGCACAAATTCTCTTAACTCGTTGTCATCAACATCACCGATATAATTTTCCCCTCTGTTAATCATATCAACACGCTTTTGTTGTATATCAAACCCAACGACCTTGTAACCCGCTCTGGCTTTCTCAACCGCCAAAGGTAGTCCCACGTAGCCCATCCCGATTACACCAACAACCGCTTCCTTGCTTAGAATCTTTTCATACAAACTCATCTACATCCCTCCAGCCAGCTTTATTATCCCGCACGTTCTCAGGGAGTTTAAGATATTCATTCACTGAATGAATTTTACCATACATATTATCGTCCGTCAATTGACAAACTTTAATTGTCTTGTCCGATTAGTTAGCAACATCGCTGTAAGCATATATTAACGAAAATTTTTCTTGAAAAACTCTCCTCGATGGTAAAATAATACACGTATGCAAGTTATATATGCAAAAACGGGTACTTAAAACGCGTCTCAAACGGTTGGGGATTCCCCGCACGTCTCCAACCTACGTTGTTTTAGTACCTGTAAAACACTCGGGGAGGTGAACTTTGTGTACGCGATAGTGGAAAGTGGTGGAAAGCAGTACAAAGTCGAGGCAGGTCAGCTACTGCACACGGAAAAGCTCAACGTGGCTCCAGGCGAAACCATCGAGCTTGACAAAGTTGTCATGGTCAAAACAGACGACGGTAAAGTCCTTGTCGGACAACCATACCTCACAAACGTCAAGGTCACTGGAACGGTTGTTGAACACGCAAGGGCAAGGAAAGTGCTCGTTGGTCAATTCATCCCAAGAAAGGGCCACAAGACAATAAAAGGTCACAGACAGTGGTACACCACTATCAAGATTGAAAAGATAGAAGTGAAATAATCTAACAAGATGATTGTGTGCAAGTTTAAGTTATCTGAAGGCGTCTACGAAGAATTTGAAATCTCAGGACATGCGTTGTATGCAAGAAAAGGAAAAGATATAGTTTGCGCAGCGGTAAGTACGGTTTCTCAGCATACGGCAAGGGCACTGAGTGAAGATGGAGCGCAAGTAGAAATTGAAGAAGGATATCTGAAAGTTGAAAAGATTCCGAAAGACAATATCTCGCAAAGATTTGTTGAAGAACTTAGAAAAACACTGGAAGATATCGCAAGTCAGTATCCAAGATACGTTAGAGTGGAGGTGAACGATGATGCGCATTAATATACAACTCTTTGCAAAAGCCAGTGGCGCAGGCAGAAACGGAAGAGACAGCAACCCGAAATACTTGGGCTTTAAGAGATACGATGGTGAAAGAGTCATCGCGGGAAACATCATCCTCAGACAGAGAGGCACAAAATTTTGGCCCGGTCAGAACGTTGGAATGGGTAGAGACTTCACACTTTTCGCACTCAAAGACGGTGTTGTAAAGATTATCGAAAAGAACAACAGAAGATACGTAACGGTTGTTGAAGAATAAAATAAACTCCCACTTCTGGTCAACGGGAGGCGCAGTATGAAGAAGAATTCAGCAGTAAGGATAGCAACAATCGGAATAATGTCTGCACTCGCAACAGGGCTCATGTTCTTAGAATTTCCCATATTCCCATCGGTGAATTTCTTAAAATTCGACCCAAGCGATATACTACCATTACTTGCAGGATTTATCTTCGGACCCATCGACGGAATTTTGGTATTGTTAATCAAAGATATACTCTTTTACCTACTGAAATCTGGAGATATCGTAGGCATCGCAATGAACTTTGCAGCAGGTGCTTCGTTCTTGTTACCGGTTATTTACATCTACCGAATCAGAAAAAATAGGGTATTTGAAATAATTGGTTACGTAGTTGGTGTGCTCGTAGTTTCAGGTGTAATGACCGTTCTCAATATGGTGGTTGTACCGTTTTATTGGAAAATCCCTCTCCAAGAGACGTTGAAATATCTACCATTCATAGCTGGGTTTAACGCGATAAAGTTCTCGATAGATGCGGTTGTGACTGCCCTAATCAGAGAGAGAATTGAGAGAATATTTGAATAAAGACAATCGAAACGAAGAAAGTGAAGAATGAAGGGAGGAAAGCAAAATGGCAAGGCCATTACCAATACAGAAAACCACATTCCCGAAAAAGGTAGAAAGAAAATGGTATCTTGTCGATGCAGCTGGAAAGCCACTTGGAAGGCTTGCGACAAGAATAGCGCTCTTGCTCCAAGGCAAGAACGAACCAACATGGTCCCCACACTACGACAACGGTAATTTTGTTGTTGTAATAAACGCAGAAAAGGTAAAACTCACAGGTAAGAAACTCAAACAGAAAGTCTATTACCACCACTCAGGATACCCTGGTGGACTTAAATCCCAGACCGCAGAACAAATTCTCCAGAAACACCCGGAGAGAATTATTGAACTGGCGGTCAAAAGAATGCTTCCAAAGACAACACTCGGCAGACATCAATTCAAGAGATTGAAAGTCTACGCTGGTGAAACTCACCCACACGAAGCGCAAAAACCTGAGAAGGTAGAACTTCTCTGATAGGGAGGGAAATAAATGGCTGAAATCTACATGGGCACAGGTAGGAGGAAGACTTCAACTGCCAGAGTTTACCTCAGACCAGGGACTGGAAAGATAGAGATAAACGACAAAGTCTACAACGATTTCAATGAATACTTTGAGAATAAAGTTTGGACGATGCACGCAATCGAACCACTCAAAGTAACCGGTCTTGAAGGCACATTCGACATCCAAATCAGGGTCGAAGGTGGCGGTAAGAACGGACAAGCCGGCGCTGTCAGACTTGGTTTGGCAAGAGCGCTTGTTGCATTCAATCCAGACCTCAGAAAGACACTCAGAGACAAAGGATTCCTCACAAGAGACCCAAGAATGGTCGAAAGAAAGAAATACGGTCTCAAGAAAGCAAGAAGAGCTCCACAGTTCTCCAAACGTTAATTTGGCAATCTCAAATCTTACTTACATTTTGCAATTAACGACCTACGAGATTACAAATCAGGTGGCGGATGGCACGTTCCATCTGCTGCCTTTATTTTCATAAATTTTCCATTTTTTCCCCCGCTTCAAGAAAGGGGCGGTGAAGGGTATGATACAAAGAGAAATAATCGAAAGAATTAGGGAGAAGAACGACATTGTTGAAGTCATCTCGGAATACGTGAACCTTCAAAAAGTGGGTTCAAATTACCGAGGGCTTTGTCCATTTCATCTCGAGACCACCCCTTCATTTTACGTAAGCCCACAAAAGAAGATATTCCACTGTTTCGGTTGTGGCGCTTCAGGTGATGTTATCAAGTTCGTGCAAGAAATTGAAAATATCTCGTATGTGGAAGCGGTTCGAAAGCTTGGTGAACGCGTAGGTATAACTGTTTCGTATACGGAAGAAGACGAGGTAAGAACAAAATACTATACATTCTACAAAGAACTCCACCAGCTTTACAAATCCAAACTAAGTCAAAATCAAAGTGTAATTGAATATCTAAAAAAACGTGGCTACGATGCACGGGAAATTTCTTTGTATGAATTTGGCTTTTCCCCAGCCGATTCAAAACTTCCACAGCAAGTTGCGCAAAAATTAGGATTGAGCAAAGAAGAGCTAGAAAAATTCGGCTTTTCAAGCGCAGACCCATTCGCCGGCAGACTTATCATACCTATCACAGACGACTTTGGTCGAGTCATCGCATTCGGTGGCAGACTCATAGGCGAAGGTGTTCCAAAATATCTTAATTCGCAAGACACGTTAATTTTCAAAAAATCTTCCACACTTTATTTGCTCAGCTTTGCGAAAGAATACATTAAGCAAGTGGATTATGTGATTCTCTGCGAAGGATACTTTGATGCTCTTGCATTTCACAGAGCGGGCATAAAGAACGCGGTTGCCACACTCGGAACTGCACTGACAAAATCGCACATATACAAACTCAAAAAACTCACACCAAACATCGTTCTTGCTTTTGATTCAGACAGTGCCGGAATTAAAGCGGCATTGAGAAGCTTAGAGATGCTCATACCTGAAGGATTCAACGTTGCCATTGCAAAATTTGAACAAGCAAAAGATGCCGATGAAACGTACTCAAAATTTGGAGTGGAAGGTCTCGTCAGAGTTCTTGACAACAGCATCGGTGCGGAGCAATTCGTTGTTGAAAGCTTGGCAAAACAGTACGACTTATCCAACCCAAGTGGATTCAATACATTCATCAAAAACCTCAGAAACTGGGAACGCTTGTTTTCCTCAAACCCAAAGAGCTTGGAAAAGTTCTACGAACATGCGAGTGCAACAGCGGGCGTGATGAAAGAAGAACTGAAAAGCTTACTCGCTTCTCAACAATCGCAAAACCAAGGTAATCAGTACGGTCAGTACAATCAACAATCCAGAAGCTATCAGCAACAACAAAACATCCAACTTCCCAAAACACCTGTCAAAAAAGTCCCAACAACGGAAGATTACCTCGTTTACATGTATTTCAACTACCCAGAATTATTCAAACAAATCGAATTCACCCCCGATTTACTCGAGGGAAAGGCAAGAGAGTTCTTTTTAATTGCAAAAGATTTGAACGTTTCGCTCGATTCGTTGTCTAAACATATGGGGGAGTATGTTAAAGAGGTATTTGACAAAATTGATTTTGAAGTTGATGATAAGATAGTAGAATACATAAAGAAAGACCTCGAACTTAGACGCATTGATAAGCGCATTGCGGAAATCGATGCTCTCGTTTTAAAAGTTACATCCGATGAAGAAAAGCGCATACTCTTGAAAGCCAGGACAGAATTAGTCCGGCAGAAGATGAAGATAAAAAATCAGAAATAAAAATAAAGTTCCTCAAAATAGTGAGGAGGTGCTTTTTGTATGTCAAAGACAGCGGTAAAAGAAAACACAGAACTACAGAAAAAGCTCGAGAAACTCATCGAACTCGGCAAAAGGAAAGGATACATCACATACGACGATATCGACCGCACATTCCCACCAGGGGAAAGTGAGGAAGTCGATGGAAATTTGGATCTTGTCTACGAAACACTTGAAAAGAACAAAATAGAGATTAGAGATACAACCGATTTTGCCAACATGGAAGAAGAGTTGAAAAGTTACTTAAGCGAAGGTCCTGAAATATTCGACAGCACAGAACCCAAAGATTTAATCAAAATGTACCTGCGCGATATTGGAAAAATCAGATTGCTTACGCCATCGGAAGAACGCAGGCTCGCTCAGAGAGCCCAGATGGGTGACAAGAAAGCAAAAGAAGAACTAATTATCTCGAACCTTAGGCTCGTTGTCAGCATGGCTAAAAGATATCTGGGTAAGGGGCTTTCTTTCCTCGACCTTATCCAAGAAGGTAGCTTGGGATTGATAAAAGCCGTTGAAAAATTCGACTGGTCAAAGGGTTACAAGTTCTCCACATACGCAACCTGGTGGATTAGACAGGCGATAACAAGGGCGATAGCAGACCAAGCAAGAACTATCAGGGTGCCTGTTCACATGGTTGAAACAATAAACAAGATACAAAAAATCAAAAGAGAATACATGCAAGAGCACGGCGAAGAACCACCATTGGAATACATCGCCGAACAAGTCGGGAAACCGGTTGAAAAAATAGAAGAAATCTTGCAGGCAACACCCGAGACACTCTCTTTGGAAACACCTGTAGGTGAAGAAGAGGACTCTTCAATGGCCGATTTCGTCGCCGACGAATCCGTTGGCTCGCCTAAAAAAGAAGCGATAAGAACACTCATGAAAGAAGAAATCGATAAATTATTGGAAACACTCAACGACAGAGAGAAGATGGTCTTAAAGATGAGATACGGTATACTCGATGGAAAACCCAAGACACTCGAAGAAGTCGGTCAGTACTTCGGTGTCACCCGTGAGAGGATAAGACAAATAGAAGTCAAAGCACTGAGAAAACTCAGACATCCATCACGTAGCAGATACTTAAGATTACTCCAGAAACTCGCCGAAGAAGATTAAAAAGATTAAGGATTGAGACTATGCTACGACAAATCTACGACACAATAGTAAAAATCTCCCTCAGAAACTTCATCAAACACTGGAAAGTCGGTTTACTTGCAATCCTTGGCACAATGGTGGCCACCATGCTCCTTGTTGGTGGCCTTTCCCTTAACGATTCCGTTTCCGCTTATCTGCAAGAAAAAGTTACGAAAAACTTCGGCGAAGTTGATTTAATAATCAAAGATAAGGCAGACACGATATTCCTTCCAAAGGCTGTTAACGCAGAATCTGTCGAGTCGTTGCTTAAGCAATACCCCCAAGTAAAAAAATACGTCCCTGTCAAACTCGCCCAAGTAACTGCCAAAATAAAAGGAAAGTACGTCGACTTATTTGCGATAGCAATTAACAAGGACTTTGAAAAATTTCTTGGGCAGAAGGTTCAACCGTTCACCATTAGCGAAGATACTGCAAAAGCATTTGGAATTAACATCGGAGATGAGATAGAGATAATCACAGCAAAAACATCCTTTAACATCAAAATTGGGGCCTTCGGCAAAGGTATACTCAACTTCAGGGGCGAAACTGCCTCGGCAAATGGGACTATCTTTTTGCCAGAAAGTTATTTTGAAGAGTACAGCGTTTACCCATTGAAGGACCCGAATGTCTATTTTGTCTCTACGAATTTGCCTGTCGAACAACACGAAACATTTGCTAAAGAATTGGAAGAGAAAGAAGGCTCAATCCGCGTTACCGCTGGCAAATACAGGCTATCAAATTCCCCGTTGAATAAAATCATCGGATATTTGTTCATCGGATTTTCTGGGTTCACAGTTATCTCAAGCTTTCTTTTCGTCTCCTCGTTCTTTGGCATCATCGTAGAAGAGCGCAAACGCTCACTTGGTGTGCTAAGGGCGTTGGGTTACACAAGCCTTCGCATGTTCTCAGTTCTATTTGTTGAAGGGTTGCTTTACCTGATATCTTCAGAAATCGTTGGTGCAGTTGCTGGGGTATTCTTTGGCAAATACCTACTTGACAAAATCAATTCATTCAGAAGAGAAGACCAGCTCTTTGCATTTGTCCAGGATAGAATACCTTTCAGCATATCATTCTCAACCATCGTCCTAGGTATCCTCATCGCCATGATTGTCCCGGTTATAATCCTCATCTACCGTAGCATGGAATTTTCCCAAATCTCCCCATCCGAACTATACGGTGATAGACCCGTTGAAAAAAGGAAAAAGAAAGGGAAAGTGAAGAAAGTTTTCATATCAGTTGTAGGAATTCTCCTTTTCCTCGTCCTTTTGCGCACATCGTATGTTTACGCACTTTTGGGATTACTCTCCATCGTTCCTCTTTTTTACCGCAATTCCTTAGTAACATTCGTATACGGACTTTCCATCCTTGCTTCGGTCTACCCCGTTGTAGGTTCCGGTGGAGCGAAAGATTTACTTATCCGCTCAGGCTTTGTGCTTATCGGTAGCATATACTCTATCTTTGCTTTCATCCCATATGCCAAAGCATTTTTCGAACGCTTCAAAAACGTGTCCGTTGTTTTGGCGTTATCTTACATAGACAAACACAAAATGCGCAATTTCGCAATGTTTGTAATATACGCCGTCACCCTTATTTTAATCCTTGTAAGTGCAATTGTTCCAACGAGCATTTCTGAATATATAAACGAAAGGAAAGAAGAGGGCGCATTTGGATACAATTTCATCATCGTTGAAAACCCCATTAAAACATTCTTCGGTTCTTACAAATACCTCAACGATGAAGAGTTCGTCTCCAAATTCGAGACACTTGTTCCAATTCAGCTTGTCCAAGCATCGTTCCTTGAAGACAAGAAAAAATACACAATCATCGTCTCAGATGAACGCATATTCAAACACTTGAAACTCCCAAACGAAAAACTCATGAAAGAAATCAAAAAACAAGACTGGACAAAAGTGCCAGACAAAACATTGTATCTATCAAACAAGGTTCTAAAAACCCCAGGTATAGAAGTCACGATGGTTTTGAAAGGTGTTTTGCCTGGCATTTCACCAAAAATCGTTGAAACATTTTATGTAAAAGATGTCTACGACCCTCAAGAGACTTTGTTGCCCATGGATGGCGTTCTCATTTGGAGAAACAAAAAATTCTTCGGTGCCATCAGTGGTTATGCAGGTGTTATCAGAGACCCACAAAAAGCACTTGAAGCTCAAGAATTTGTCGCAAGAAAACTCGATGGCGCGTTTTATATAACCGGTGAAATCGAAAAAATATACGCTTCAATAAACAGCCTTGTTGATTTATCTTTACAACTTTTCCAACTCGGGTTTATTGCAGGTTTTGCCGGATTGGCGATAATCACATTCAGAAACGTTTATGCGCGTAAGAAAGAAATCGGTATGCTCAGAGCAATAGGGGCGGATAGCAAAGTAGTCTATCGAATGTTCATTTACGAAGCACTGGCTATAGTATTCATTGCAACTATTGTTGCAATAGTCGCAAGTGTATTCGTTATCAAAGACCTCGTTGCCTTTGTCCAACCTTTGCTCAGTTCATTCAAGGTGGTGATACCTTTCTGGAAAGTATTTGTAACATTAGCTGGAGTTTTTGGTATTACAATAATTTTTGTGTCCCTCCCTGCGAGCGTATCGCAGAAGATTCCACCATCGGAAGCGTTGAGGGTGTTTGACTAAGATTTTTTGGAAGTTTGTTTGGACATGGTACAATAATATGGTACAATAATTTAGAAAATTAAACATAAAAAGGGGTGTATACAAGGCATGAAAAGACTCATCATCGGTGCTATCTTATTGCTTATGCTAACCACCATTTTTGCCTACACCGTTCGTGTAGGAGATACTATCGCTATCGAAGTTTTTGGTCAACCGCAGTTTAGTAGAACGGCTAAGGTAGCTTTTGACGGAACGATTCCTTATCCATACGCCGGAAACGTGAAAGTTGCCGGTCTCACTACAGACCAAATCAAATCGATAATCGAACAAACAGTGCGCAGGTTTATAAAAGACCCCGTTGTTACCGTTTACGTTATCGACTACGGACCTATGTATGTATACCTCCAAGGAGCTATCAACCGCACATTCGATATCTCCAGCTACAAGGAAGTCACACTAACCCAGCTATTCTCACTCTTAGGGCTATCTTTGTCGAATGAGATAGACTTTGAAAACATCCAACTTAGACGTTCAGGCAAAACGCAAACACTGGATATGCTTTCGTATTTTTACGATGGGACTATCACAAACGACCCAAAGCTCCAAGAAGGTGATGTAATTTACTTCCCTGCGTTGAAATATAGCCAAACAATCCAAGTCAGCGGTGCTTACACTTACCTTGGCAGATACGAACCTGGTATGACATTAAAAACATTGCTTTTACGCCTTGGAACGCTTGATAAAGAAAAAGCAGTTCTTGAAAGTTCATACCTCACAATTTTGGGAAAAACAATAGTTGTAAACCTTGAAGATATTATTAGTGGAAAAATCGATTACCCAATCTTATCTGGTTCATCACTATACATCCCAAAGCGCGAAGAACGATTTATCTACGTTGTTGGCTTTGTGCCTTCTCCTGGTCCAAAAACTTTCCTTTCCACAGAACCTCTAACCCTTGCATATGCACTTGCAAAATCTGGTGGCATCTCTCCAGATAACGAAAAGTGGATAGAAAAAATCACAATAACAACACCTGATGGGAAAACTCAAGAATACAAACCAGATATACTTAAATCATCTGAAAGTCTCTTGTTGCCCACGGGGGCTATTGTGAACGTTGTTAAGCATCCAGAGTTCAAGGTATACCTAACTGGAGATTTCTCAACCGGTGTAATTGTCTTTGAACCAAGTGAACCAAAGACACTCAAAACCTTGCTCACAAAAATAGGAGGCTTAAAGACAGACCAACTCAAGTGGATTGAGAGTATAAAGGTAAATGACAAGGCGGTAGACTTAGCACTGATAGATAGCTATACACTTAGTAACAACGACAGTGTCGAAATCAAGAAATACCCAGAATTCAAAGTCTACGTAACAGGCGATTACAAACCAGGCGTAGTATCATTCGAACCAGATGAACCAAGAACGCTCGAAGGATTGTTGACAAAACTTGGCGGAATACCAGTAAGCGAACAAAAATGGATAGAATCGATAACGATAAACGGACAACCAGCAGACATATCAAAAGCTGCAGGCTATACATTAAACAATGGAGATAAGGTAGAAATAAGAAGGTATGCGGAATTTTATGTTTACGTTCAAGGATATGCAAACACAAAAGGCAAGATTATATTTGAGCCACAAGAACCAAAGACTCTCAAAACACTAATAAACAAAATCGGACTCACATCACCAGATGTAGAAAACGAAGGAAGGGTAATTATAAACAACACAACAATTCTTTCTCTTAAAGACATCGTCTACTCTAATGTAGATGCTCCACTTTCACTTGGTGATACCGTGCTCATCGCTTACGAACCATTCATGGTTTACGTAACAGGCTCTGGCATGCCCGGTGTTGTCCAGTTGGCTTACTACGAGCCAAAAACTCTTAGCTATGTCTTCAAGAAGCTTGTTAGCACACCTGAAAACATCGAACAGGTTGCACTTGTTCGCGATGGCAAAGAAACAGTCTATTCACCGAACGACTTACTCTACGGATTAAAAGACTCAGTAATCGAAAAAAATGATACAATCGTCTTCAAACAAGCAGACGTCAACGCAGTCTATCTTATCGGCGATGTCTCTTCATATGTCTCGTTCGAACTTAACGAACCAATAACAATCCAAAGAATCCTTGCCAAAGTCGGTTTGAGTGACTTTAGACGAATCGAAAGCATAACCCTTGATGGAACAAATGTGAACTTCACAACCGATATCTCAATACCAAAAGGCTCAATACTCAAAGTTCAACTCAAAAAGCCAGTCTTTGTAACGGCGATGGGATATATCAAAAACACTGGTAGAGTAGAATTTGATTACTACGAAACACCTGATTTGAAAACCCTCTTTGCCAAACTCGGCGGACTCATAGTTGGTCCAGAGAATTACTATGCATCTGACAAAGTGCTCATAATACGTGAAGGGAAATTAGTAGGGCAGTTCGATGCGGAGAATATCTTCAAAGGCATAGAAAACGCAGAACTTAAAGATGGTGATTTCGTTTACGTAACCCAGAAAGACCCGAACCAAGTCTATGTCTTTGGCAAAGGCGTTCCAAACGGACTGTTCAAATTCACACAAGGTGAAGAATTCGACCTTAGAACGCTTATCGGCAAACTGGGCGGAATTAAAGAAGGCGTTAGCAGAAACCTAACAATCGTTAGTGGCGATAAAGTCGAAAGCATCAAATGGGATGAATATACAAACTTCAAACTTACGAGCAACAGTATCATTCTCTTCGATGTAGATAAAGAAAACTACGTCTACATCATCCGCCAAGACGGAAGACCAGATATGATATACACAGACAAACCAACAACCCTTTACGAAATACTCACAAAGGTAGGAATCGACAAAAATTACAGAAAAATCGAACTCACCCGTGGAACGGAAAAACAAACACTTGAACTCAAAGACCTTGCGCAAGCAAGAGGATACAATGTATATCCGGGTGACATAATCAGAGTAATGGATGTTCTTCAAAACTACGCTCTTGTGTTTGGTGAAGTTAACCAGCCTGGTATCATTAGTCTTACTGAAGGAACGACTGTGTTGCAAGCGGTACTCCAAGCAGGTTCATTTACTCAAAAAGCGGCACCATCGAGCGTGTGGCTTTACAAAGGCGGAGTTGAAGGCAACCCAATACGTGTGGACCTATCAGCTGCGGTTTCTGGAGGAGTAATCAAGTATAACCCTGTTGTCGAGACTGGGGATATCATATTTGTACCATCTGATCCTTGGAGAAGCGCTCTTGATTGGTTGCCTGTTATTACGAGCTTGTTAGGATTCTACACATATACAACTAATTTGTTCGGCGGTAGCAAGTAATGAAAGAAACATGCGATTTGTAAACGGACAAAGGAGGAAAGCTAATATGGAAGCGAGAGAACTGCAACAAGATGTCATTAGTGATGAAATAACTCTCAGTGACATAATCCAAATACTCAAAAGACGAAAATGGCTTTTAATCACAACATTTGCTATCACTGTTGCACTAACTCTTATCTACTTGTTTTTCATCGCAACACCTACATACGAAATAACGGCAACGATAAAAATTCCAAAAACTTCATCAGGAATGAGCCTTTCTGGTGCGGCAGCACTCGTACTGGGAGGTTCTACAACCTCTCCAGCTGTTGATGAACAGATAGAGATAATGAAAAGTAGAAAAGTTCTTGGTAACGTTGTGGAAGAACTAAACTTACTTGATTACTTCAAAAGCAAGGCAAAAAATCCCGAAAAAGTTGAATTAACCGAAAACCAAGTTATCAATATGCTCTACAAAGACATAGTAACCGCAACATCTAAAAAGAACACATCACTTATCAGCCTTACAGTCGCCCTTGACGACAAAGAACTTGCTTACAAAATCGCACAATCCGTTATAAAAAACTACATCGAAGTTGCCAAAGAGCTCAACAAAGATGAAAATTCGTATCTGTATGATTTTGTTAAGCAGCAATTACCAATTGCGGAGAAAGAATTGATGGAAATTGAAACAAAAATTCGTGATTTTCAAAAAACAAAATCAATTTCACCATCAGCTGAGATTGACTATCTAGTTAAAAGTTACAACGAAATAAATGGCAGAATAACTCAGTCAACACTTGACATTCAAACAATTGATGTTCAGATACAATTGCTTAATGCAAGGATATCAGAAGTAAAAGGTATGGCAAAAAAAGAAGACTATCAAGTCAATAGCGCGAAATTATCTATGCTTCGAAACAAGCTTATAGAGCTCGAAGTGCAAAAAAATTCGTTGTTGTTAAAGTATACTGAGGAGTCCGAACCAATAAAGGAGATTAATACACAAATCGCTACTATAAAGGGAATGATAGAAGAAGAGATTTCAAAAATTCTCTCAACAAAAATAGAAACTCAGGATCCCATATTATCTGAACTCCATTCATCGCTTAGTCGCCTCATGACGCAAAAAGAGGCGTTAAATGCGTCTTTAAAAGGTTTACAAAAGGTCAAGGAAGAACTTGACGATAAACTAAAAAAGCTTCCTGATATCCAGCGTGAGTATGTTACTCTACAAAGAGAATATGGTATCAAGCAGCAGATTTACACTGCTCTTAAAGCAAAAGAAGAAGAGCTACGCCTTTCAACTGCTGGAATGAACTTCAACGTCCCTGTTGTCATCGATGAACCATACATTCCAGAAAAACCAGCAAAGCCAAACAAAAAACTCACACTTGCGATTGGTGGTGTTCTCGGTATCTTTCTTGGCATACTTGCTGCCTTCCTGCGAGAAGCAAGTGATTCGAGAATACTCGACGAAAATCAGCTTATCACACTAACAGGCCAAATGCCTGTAATCTTTGACCTACCAATCGAAAGTGAGAAAAACACAGATGCATTTAAAAATACCCTTGTGCACATATATGGAGAAAGCAATGAAAACACCAACAAAATAGTCCACATCACATCCGCAGGAAATGTGGATGAAAAACACAAAATAGCTCTGGAAATAGGAAAGCTCTCATCTGCTTTAGGAAAACGCACATTGGTTATAGACCTCGAAGGTCATATAACCAAGCTTATCGGAAACGAAAACATACCAAACATCTCAAGCTTTATTGCTGATAAAGAATTAAAAACTTACAAAGAGAACCTCTCAATTATTAGCAAAAACGAAGAAGACAGTCCATACATCACATTAAACGAAAAGATAAAAGAAAAATTAAACGCACTTAAAGAAAAAATTGATACAGTAATTATAATAACAAAGCACGTAACTTCCGCTGAAGCACGGTATGTATCAAGCATGTCGGATAAAAACCTGCTAATAACCAAAAAAGGAATTTCAACAAAAGCGGAAGTATTGAGTGGCTTATTGCAAAAAACACACAGTGCGTCTTTGTGAAAAAATAGTAACTGAGAAGAAACACTAAAGAAAAATAAAGAAAATTCTTGTATGGTAAAATATTAAACGAATTTGACATTGCAAAGGTCTAAATTTATGGAATCGATTAATTTACTATGAAACTGGGGGGGTGACCTTCTTTGGGCTCAAAGCTGATAACAAACTATCTTCTTTTACTACTCGGTGGTGTATTACTTTCACAAAACGTGTACTTTTCTTTGATTTATCCAATCGTTATCCTCAGTGCGCTCTATGCATTTAGATTTTACGAATACTCAGACGATATAAACGAATCACTGACACGTGGGACGATAGGCACAATCATTGGAGCATTATTCTTATTTGCAATTTGCAAAATCTTTGATATACCTTTTTTCACTATCCAACTTGCATGGCTATTGATACTATTTACCCCCGTGCTATCGCTTTTAAATTTACTAACAGAAAAAATTAAAGCTAAAACGATAAAACCAGTACGCTACCTTGTTGTAGGACGAAAAGATGAAATTGGCAACATACTCAAAGAAATCGAGGAAAAATCCAAAGGAAGATACCGATTCGTTGACTACATCAACCCATCACCTGTGGTATTCAAAGAAAAAGTAAAGCAATTTGACAACATCCTCATCGCAGACCCAACGCTGGAGGGAAATATACAAGAAGAACTTGAACAGATAAAACAAACCCACAAAGTTGAGTATTTGCCAAACTTAGCAGAAAAAGTACTCAAAAGAATAGCGTTAGAAGTAATGCAAAAATTCGAAGAATACTACAAAGTCTACTTTGACAACATCCAAGAATCCCCAGCAAAAAGAATAATGGATATATTCTTTTCAATAATTGGGCTGGTTGTGTATTCGCCAGTAATATTGATTTCGGCGGTTTGGATTTTGATAGAAGATGGTCCGCCAGTTTTGTTCAGACAACCGAGAGTAGGTAAGAACGAAAAGATATTCGAAATGCTCAAACTACGTTCGCTAAGAGATGCGCAGATAGATCCAACAAACCCAAACAAAGATATTGAACAAAGAGTTCTTAAGATAGGCAGGTTCATAAGAAAGACAAGGATAGATGAATCCATACAATTTTGGCTTATTCTCAAAGGGAAAATGAGCCTTGTTGGTCCAAGACCAGAGATGATTGAATACCACGAAATGATGAAACCACACATACCGTATTATACCTATCGTCTCTTGGTAAAACCAGGCCTCACCGGTTGGGCACAGATTAATTACAAGCATTCTTCAACGTTGGAGGAATATAAGATAAAGACGGAGTATGATTTGTATTATGTGAAGAATAGGACGATATTTATGGACATTAAGATACTATTGCTTACATTTGAAACCTTGATATTCCGAAAAGGTGCAAAATAGGCAAGCAACGTTCTATATAGTAGTGAGATAATTCTCGTTGGCGACAGAATTACCAACGTGCAAGGATATTTGGTAAAATAGCACCCAAACGGTGTTGTTTTGAAAGCGGAGCTTTCTTTGCATAGAAATCCCTTGCTGGTTTTATTCTTGTTCCATTCATTATTTCCTTTATTTCGTAAACTAAGCAAATTTACTGACCAAAGAGTCCATAATTCAAACTTTCGAAAATTCGCTATGCTACAAACAAGCTGTCCAAGATGTTATTAGAACAGTACGGAAGTAAACTAAATGGAGAAAGGAGTAAATAAATTCTTACAGTGGAATAAGACGAGGGAGGAAAGTAGTTTTGCAGAATATGAGAAAAAAGATAGCAGTCATAGGAAGTGACGCTAAAATGCTTGTTAATTTCCGAGGAATTTTAATAAAAGAATTCGTTAATTGCGGATTCGAGGTTTTCGCACTTGCATCGAATTTTGATGCTTCAACGAGCAAGAGAATCACAGAACTCGGTGCTTACCCAGTTGATTACAACCTATCGAGAGCGAGTTTAAATCCAATTCATGATATAGCCGTTTTTTTAAGGCTAACGCAGTTACTAAGGAAAATCAAACCAGATATTGTTTTCTCCTATACAATTAAACCAGTTATCTATGGGACATTGGCAGCATCAATACTTAGGATTCCTAAACGTTATGCTTTGATAACTGGGCTTGGTTACGCTTTCAATGAATCACAAGGGAACGACCAACTTAAAAGAAAGATAGCACGAGTTTTTGCAACATTTTTGTATCGTTTAGCGCTTAGAAGAGCAACAAAGGTTTTCTTTCAGAATAAGGACGACCTTTCAGAATTCGTCAACGCTGGGATTGTCAAAAGCGATAAGGCTGTACTTGTTGGTGCAACGGGTGTTGACCTAGAACATTTTAGTGTATCTTTACCGCCCTTGCAACCTGTGACATTTATCCTTGTGGCAAGGTTATTGAAGGAAAAGGGCGTGCCCGAATTTGTAGAAGCAGCGAGGCTCCTCAAAAGTAAATACCGTGACGTTCGGTTTCTCCTTGTTGGTGGTCTAGATCCAAATCCGGATTCAATTTCCAAGGAAGAAGTTGAGGGATGGGTTAAAGGCGGGATAATCGAGTGGGTTGGTCAAGTAAATGATGTTAGACCATATATATCCCAAGCTAGCGTTTTTGTCTTACCATCTTATTATCGCGAAGGAATACCACGAAGTACACAGGAAGCAATGGCAATGGCAAGGCCAGTAATAACTACGGATGCTCCAGGATGTAGAGAAACTGCTATTGATGGCATCAACGGTTTTCTAGTTCCTCCAAGGAACGTGGAGGCATTAGTTTCGGCAATGGAGAAATTCATACTTCAACCTGAACTTATAGTCAAAATGGGAACTGAAAGTAGAAAGATTGCTGAGGAACGTTTTGACGTGCACAAGATAAATAAAAAGCTCTTAGAAGAAATGGGGTTGTAACTGTTACTTCACACACGCAAGTTTTATAAGAATTAAGTTGAATGAGCCTAATTATAGAAGGAGGAGTACTCAAAGAATGGTACTAATAACAGGCGTTGCAGGGTTTATTGGCTTTCATCTTGCTAAAAAGTTACTTGATGAATCTTACCAAGTTGTTGGAATCGACAATATAAATGATTACTATGATCCTAACCTAAAGCTTTCGCGATTAAGTATTTTGGAAAAGTATTCTAACTTCGTGTTTCACAAGGTAGATTTAAAGGATAAGTCAGAAATAGACCGAATTTTCGGTATTTATAAACCTGAGTATGTTATCAATCTTGCGGCTCAAGCAGGTGTAAGGTATTCTCTTCAAAATCCCTATGCCTATGTTGATTCGAATTTGGTTGGTTTTGTAAACATACTTGAAGCTTGCAAGAACAGCTCGGTTAAGCATTTAATCTATGCCTCTTCGAGTTCTGTTTATGGTGGTAACAAGAAGGTGCCTTTCTCCGCGAAAGACAACGTTGACCATCCTGTTAGCCTTTATGCTGCGACCAAAAAATCAAATGAACTTCTGGCGCATGTCTATAGTCACATATATGGAATACCAATAACTGGCTTGCGATTCTTCACAGTGTATGGTCCATGGGGACGACCCGATATGGCTTACTTCGCTTTTACTAAGAACATAATTGAGGGCAAACCAATAAAGCTATTTAATTATGGTAAGATGGAAAGAGACTTTACCTATATAGACGATGTTGTCGAAGCTGTTTACAAGCTCCTTGACCTAATTCCAAAGCCGAACCCGGAATGGAACGAGTATACCTGCGACATAAGTTCGAGTTTTGCACCGTATAAGATTTACAATATAGGTAACAGCAATCCTGTGAGTCTCGAGCGATTTGTTGAAATTCTTGAAGAAAAAATAGGGAAGAAGGCTATAAAAGAATACGTTGAGATGCAGGCCGGGGATGTCTTAAGGACATACGCTGATGTCTCTGACCTAGAAAGGGATATAGATTTTCGTCCAAATACTCCATTAGAAGAAGGCTTAGAAAAATTTGTGAAGTGGTATAAAGAATACTACAATGTCAAAAATGATTAAAACATCCAGGAGGTCAGGTTAAAATGAAAATAGGAGTAGCTGGTTTAGGATATGTGGGACTATCTGTAGCTGTTTTGTTGGCGCAACACAACGAGGTTGTTGGTTATGATGTTTCGAATGGAAAGATTGAGCTAATCAACCAAAGAATTTCACCTATTAATGATAAAGAAATTGAGGAGTATCTTAAGACAAAACAACTAAATCTTAGAGCAACCAGGGACGCATATGAGGCCTTTAGTGGAGCCAGCTATATTGTAGTTGCCACTCCTACGGATTACGATCCGGAAAAAGATTACTTTGACACAAGCTCTGTGGAAGAAGTTGTGGAAATTGCGCTAAAGATAAATCCTGATGCGTTGATAATAATAAAGTCAACGGTGCCTATCGGATTTACGGAAAATTTGAGGAAAAGGTATCAAACAAATAATATCATATTCTCACCAGAGTTCTTACGTGAAGGGAAAGCTCTGTACGATAATCTATACCCAGCTAGGATAATAATAGGAGAAAGGTCTAAAAGGGCGGAAGAGTTTGCTAATTTACTCATTCAAGGAGCTATAAAGAAGAATATCCCAGTGGTCTATACGAGCTCTACAGAAGCGGAGGCAATAAAACTCTTTGCTAATGCATATCTTGCAATGAGAATAGCATTTTTCAACGAACTCGATACCTTTGCTGAGGTTAACGGACTTAATACAAGGGAAATAATAGAAGGTGTTTGCCTTGATCCAAGAATTGGTAACTTTTACAACAATCCTTCTTTTGGATACGGTGGGTATTGTCTTCCCAAGGACACAAAACAACTACTCTCGCACTTCAAAACAATACCGAATGCTATCATCAAGGCTATAGTAGAATCTAATGAACTTAGGAAGAAACACATAGCAAAGATGGTTATGAAGAACAATCCGAGGGTTGTGGGAATTTACAGATTAACCGCAAAAGCTGGGACTGACAATTTTAGACAGGCTGCAATAATTGATATAATTAATGCACTTAAAAACAACGATGTAGAAATACTGATATACGAACCTTTAGTAAAAGATGACCAGTTTATGGGTCTAAAGGTTGTTAAGAAACTGGAGGAGTTTAAACAAGCGTGTGATTTAATTATCGCAAATAGATTAACTACTGAAGTCGAAGAAGTTCGGAATAAGGTTTATACTCGGGATTTATTTGGGAAAGATTAGAAGGCCAGGGAAGGTTCTATATCAAGTTATACTCCTTAACCATCGAGTGCTAGTGTTTTGGCAAAGAAGTCCGTACTGATTATTTTCACATATACCAGGTAAAAAAGAAAGTTATACAATTATCCGACCTTGAGACCCTATAGCGATTGAAATAATAGAAAAATTGATAGATGGTAGCGCATTAGACGCCCGTAGAACATGGAAATTGGTAATCGAAATTTTAGACATACTTTTAGAGGTCATCACTAAAAGTAAGAAAATAGTTCTAATATTTTTGCTCCATTTAGTTTAACAATAGAGCTAAACAAAGATTTCAAGTGCTAAACTTTCAAACCGGACAAAACCGTATTACAAAGACTTTATCAGGTGGTGAAAGAGTGAAAGCAAGGTACATCATTCGCTTAGATGATGCCAATCCGTACATGAAAAGAGAAAATTGGGACGAAATTGAGAATTTGCTTGATAAGTACCAAGTCAAGCCTATTGTTGCTGTAATACCAAACAATAAAGATAAAACTGTAATGTTTGAAGAGTTTGAAAATGATTTTTGGAATAGAATAAAAAGATATGTGGCCAAGGGTTGGAAAATAGGTTTGCATGGTCATGAACACGTAATGCACAAATCATCTAATTCTGTTATTCCTATTAACGACTACTCAGAATTTTCAGGGTTGCCGTATGACGTTCAGTATAGTAAACTTAAGGAAGCTAAACGTATTTTTGAAGAAAACGGTATCTACACAGATTTGTGGATTGCTCCGGCACATGGCTTTGATTACAACACACTACGAGCGCTTCAAGAGCTTGGAATCAATTACATCTCGGATGGTTTCGCTTTTTATCCATTTTTCGAACATGGCTTTATTTGGATTCCGCAGCAGCTTTGGAGATACCGCTGGATGCCTTTCGGGGTTTGGACAATATGTCTGCATCCAAACGTAATGACAGAGGAAGAATTAAGAAAATTTTCGCTCTTCCTGGAAAAACACCATTCTAAGATAATAGACTTCGAAACCGTTACTAAAATGAGGATAAAAAGGAGAAACCTGCTTGGTAAGATAATTGAAAAGGCATATCTTGGACTTGTGAAAGCAAGGAAAAGCTTAAGGGCACGCAAAACTTGATGAAGTCGACATATGAGCAAATTCTAAGGCAAAGCATCTAAGAAAATTCATTTGTTACCAGAAGTAAGATAGTACGTAAGTCAGCTGATTTCAATTTTCTTCATTTTTAGAAGGCTTGTCCTCTTTTCACTGGGGGTGCGGTCAACCTTTAGGAAGAGATGATACCAATATTCAAATGATGAATAGTGCATTAGAAAGTTTTTAGAAGGACTTGAAAGATTCTTTAGGTTTAGAAACTGGCTTTGATAAAACTTTAGCCATGAGCAAGAGGTGAACTACAGATGGTCAATGTTGTGTACAGAAAAAATGGAGTAAGAATAAATTCAGTATGGTTCTGCGACGACATAGATAACGTGATACGTGAAAGCAGGGCAGACATACTGTTCTTACACGGTGTTGATTTGCATGCTGATAAGTTACAGACATTGAACAAACTTCAAGGCTCATTGATGGTAGTCGAGCAATATTCACTGAAAACCGACTTGAAGACCCCGATGGAAGAAATCTTCAGCCATTTCAGAAAAAACTATAGATATGAGATAAACAGGGCAAAAAAAGAAAATTTAGAATGTGTTGTATACAATTCGAAAGATTTGAAAGATAAACCTTACCTGGTATCGCAATTTGAAACAGAGTTTAACGAATTTATTAGACGTAAGCAAGTACGACTTTCATTTAACAGGTCGGCTCTTTGGAGTTATATCAGGAACGGGAACATTATACTGACAAAGGTATTTAAAGATTCCTTAAACCTTGCACAGCATATTTACGTTTGTGACGAGAAAAGAGCAAGACTACTCTATTCGGTTAGTAATTTCAGGTCGGGGGTTGCTGATGCAGACTTAGTAGGCAGGGCAAATAAGCTACTGCACTACTTTGACATAGAACATTTCATTGCATTGGGATTGGAAATGTTAGACTGGGGAGGAATTAGTAGTATAGATAAACCTAACGGCATTGATAATTTTAAAATGGGATTTGGTGGAGAACCAATCACTTACTATAATGTTATTATAGGAAAAACTGTTGTAGGGATGGTCGCCATCCAGTTAGCTAAATTAAAATCCGGATTGATTCGCCTGCTGGCTAAGATTAGATAATGCGATCTGTTATTCATAGAACGGCGAGTAGATGGACGAGTTTTAGGACTTGAGAAGACACTATATGCCTATGAAATTTTATACATTGAAGGAAATCAGCGACACTAAACGTTCCGGTGATTATCCCCAGGCTCATGGGTTAAGCTCATAGATAATAAGCTGTTTCTGTGGTTCAAGAAAAGATCAAAAACGCAGAGAAAGCTGAGTGTGAAAAGGTCTAAAAGCAATGCGGTGCGCTTCGGTTTCCTGGGTTTTAGTTTTTCTAAGCAAAACAAGAGGAGATTTGTTAACAAGAACAGGACTGGGCAGAATAAGAATGAACTCGTTGAGACAGCAACGAAAGAAGGTTATGTGATAACAAACAGTAGATTCCTCAATGATAAGAGCGGAGTCTTCGTAAAAGGCAGAAAATTGTTCAAAAGGTAAATCTGTCTTTGCTGCTCGTCATACTGAGGTGATGGGGGAACTGCTTTTGAGTATAAGGAACCTCCCCTTAGTTACATGTGAAGAACGCCAGAACAAAAACTCCAGATTGACAATGGTTGAGAACTCAACCAAACCATCGTTGTTGAAGACAGACAACATAGTTAAAAATAGCTTACAAGCCAATGGAAAACAAGTTGTCCAGCTTCGTCTATTTTTTAAATGAAATATTTATAGGATAATTTTAGGTAATGTTAACTTGTGTTGATGGAAGTAGCAAATCGCGAAATGACTTTATTGATATTTCCACTGTTATTTTTCCAAAGCTCTGTAACTATGCTGAAGCTGTTACTTTCGCCAACTTCTTGAGACCTTGCTTAAGCTGAAAGAAGTGTTTAATTAATGAGAGTTTAGATTCCCATATGTTTTTACCAAGCAATGTTAGTGATTGATGTTCTTGAACAATAGTTGTATATTTTCATATGCACCAAGACCGTTGGTAATGAGTTCAATACTTTGTCTTTTGAATTACCAGAGAACTTCTGAAGCAAAAACTTGACTCAAATCACGACAGTAATGCGGAGAAGACAGGGAAGCGAAAGTATTTAAAATAGTCAGCAAAAATAGTTAGAGGTTCAGGTAGATTGAAAGGAACTTACCTTTGGTAGAACATGTTCTACAAAAAACAAAAGAGAGTCGGACTTTGCGGATTTTTATTCGCCGGAGGTGTTACATTGAACAAGGAGAAAGGAATACGTGTCGAGCTTTTTATCGTTGTCTTTTATTTAACAGCTAATGCCATTCAGCTGACTATCGCAATGACTACGAGATTACTGCTAGGCGATTTTTTCCCAAGAAGGACGCAATTAAGCGATGGCCAGCTCCTCTGCCTCTTTTTGATCTTCAGCATAACGTATCTCGTTTTCTACAGATTTTACCGTGGCTTGGAGCGTGTGACCTTTGTACACTCATATGTCAGGGTTACTCAAGGGTTTCTTTCGTTCCTAGGTTACTTGGTTCTTACTCTAATTTTGGCAAACATGATTCTTTTATTATCCGGATTAAAAGGAAAAGGGGGTCAATATATTCCTTCTTCTTTTAGCTTCTTGCTTTCATTAATGCCCATTGAAATTTTGTTCATTGCTTACTACATACTTAGTAAGGACAGCGAAAAGATATATTGGCAGAGAACATTGAATTTGCTGCTTTACATTTTGGTTAAGTTCCTTGAGGGATTTACAGGTGTACTACTTTCGCTTTTTTTACTTGAATTATACTTAAGAAAGAAAAGATTAACCGCTATAGCTTGGTTTTTACTGATAGCACTCTTTCTTGTTGGTATTATGTTGTACTCCTATTTACTACCACTTAAACATGCCATTAGGAAAGCCGAAGACCTTAGGAGTGTAAAACCGGTTTCCTTAGATGTTGCAGCAAGTGCTTTTGTTGGGAGACTCTCTATGTTTGGAAATATGGTTGTTCTAATTGAGGATTTGCCATACATTGTAGAAAGTGCAAATGAGGATTATCCAAAGAATTTCATCATCCTAAAATTTTTGCGGACCCTGGTACCTTCATTTATGGCAAGAAAAGTGTTTCCTGAGAATATATTTGCTTTTGGTACCCTAGGAGTCTTGATGTGGAAGTATAGTGTTGGAATTCGCTTCTTGCCAGCAGAAAACGGTGTGATAGAACGTGCTGCATTTGGTGTTCCTTTTCTTGGAGTCATTTGTGTGCTGGCTCAAAGAAGTCTTCTTGAAGCATTGCTTTTCCCAATGTTTACTCTTCTAGTTCTATTCTACATAAAAGCCTTGACAGAGCTATTCCGCAATAAAGAGTTAAATTTTCTCATTTTTTCACACCTTTTGTACTTTGTGCACGAGCTTGGAGAAACCCTGGCATTTACACCACTGTTTGTAGGAACAACGAGCCTTGTTGTCATTGCTTTAATTTACAACGCTCTGTGTAGGACTAAAAGTGGTTATATAGAGACTCGTTCCAAATATCTCCGGTAAATGTATTACATTTTAAAACAGTTAAATGCGCAAACCTTGTGCGAGACGGTATAATACTTTGGCAAAAACGTTTGTTTGAGAATTACATAGAAGATTGCCTCTTCGGGGTTGGAATAATTGTCTAGAACATACACTTCATCGTCCTAGCTCTTTTCAGGAAGCGTTGGTACGTACGAAACTTGATTTTGTCGGGATTGAAAACCAAAAGTTGTGCTTGTGAAGATATAGCTCTCGCCTTGAAGTTTTAGATAGATAGAGTGTCAATCACGCTTAATGGGCTGGTTGCAAGTGCTTTTTAGCTCGGCCACCGCATATTATTGAAGAATCGGTTGGACGCCCTTGGTTAAACGAACGGAAGAAATCTGTGATATTAAGTGTCGGAACGCTTATAAAGGAAAAGACTCTATTATATTATACGAGCTCTTGCAATAGTTCGTAAGGATAGGAAAGCAAAGATGGCAATACTTGCTGAAGGAAATGAAAGAGGGGGACTCGAAAAACTCATTAGAAGCCTGAATCTTGAAGATGACGTTGACATGCCAGGGTTTGTCGAAAATCCGTACAAGTACATACGAAATGCGTCGGTATTTGTTTTGTCCTCTATTTTCGAAGAACTTGCGAACGTGGTAGCTGAAGCCTTAGCATGTGGCGTTCCTATTGTTGCGACGGATTGTCCAAGCGGTCAAAGCGAGATTTTAGAGGATGGAAAGTACGGATTTCTTGTTCGTCAAAGAGATTACAAGACCATGGCGGAAAAGATAATAAGGATCATTGATGGACATAGATTTTACGTTCCTAAGGAAGCAATCGACAGGTTTCGGATAGAATTCGTTGTCAAAGAATATCTCCAGCTTTTAATGTAGCGATGTAACAATCTTTCAGAGAGAGGATTTTCAATGAATGTTGACAAATATTTGAAAACTTACATTTCTTTTTCAGTAGGTACTTGGTTTCGGTTTTTGTTCGTTTAATATCTATTCCAATAATTTCACGCTTAATATCAACAAGCGAATTTTGTAGTGTTTCGATTTTTGCCGTCTTTATCTCAGCTCTTGCTGCATTGACCACACTCAAACTTAATAGCGGTTATCTTAAGACGCTGAAAATAGTGAAAAACAAATCGGCTGGCTTGGTTGGCAGTTGTTCTCATAAACAGAATGAACTTTAGCTATAATATGGCTGTGAGGTGGTATTGATTGAAAGTTCTGCACGTTATCAATAGCCTTCAGGCTGGTGGAGCAGAAAAATTAATAGAACAGCTCGTTCCAGAGATCAACAGATTTGAAGATATCAGAGCTGATGTCCTGATTTTAAGCAACCAAAATAATGCATTTGAGAGAGCACTTGTAGAGAAAGGAGTAAACATCAAAACTTTACCAGCAAAGGACATATACAATCCGAAGAATATTCATTACTTAAAAAAGGCAATACTTGAACACGAGTACGACATAGTTCATGCACACCTTTTTCCTGCATTTTATTGGGTTTCTATTGCTGCCAGAATGGTTAAGGGAAAGAAACCGAAACTTGTTCTGACTGAGCACAGTACCTCAAACAGAAGAAGGAAAAAAAAATACCTAAGGACTTTAGAAAGGTTTATATACTTATCTTATGATAAGATAATCTCAGCAAGTCTACCAATTCAGGAAAGACTGATTGAATGGATCCGTCCAAAGCAGGAAGAGATCGATAAATTCATAGTGATTCAGAACGGAATCGATGTAGAAAAATTCATGACAGCGGAACCGTACTGTAAACAAGATTTAGTTGGCAGACTAACAGAAGAAAGCAAGCTTATATGCATGGTAGGAAGGTTCACAGAAGCTAAGGACCAGGCAACCTTGATAAAAGCCATGAAAAGACTTCCTAACAACGTACATTTGTTACTCATAGGTGATGGTCCTCTAAAACGAATCAATCAGCAGCTTGCTGCTAATCTTCAACTTGAAGAAAGGGTGCACTTTCTAGGATTTAGAGATGATATTCCAAGAATAATTAAAACAGTGGATGTAGTGGTCCTTTCCTCAAATTGGGAAGGACTTCCTTTATCCCTGTTAGAAGGTATGGCAGCTGGTAAACCTGTTGTTGGGAGTAATGTTCCAGGTATAAGAGAGCTAATACAAGGAACTGGATCGATTTTCGAAAAGGGAGATGACAAAGACCTTGCTAACAAAATAAAAATGTTGTTAGAAAACGAGGAGCTATACAGGAATATTCAGCAAAAGTGTATGCAAACAGTGATGGAATATAGTATAAAGAAAACTGCCAAGAGGTATGTTGAAATTTACAGAAATTTGCTCAATCATTAATAAATAATTGTTACATTTAGGTATTTCTGTTCAGCTTTTAGTTCCTGTAATTCAACGTGGGGTAGTCTTTAACGGGATCAATATTTGCAAAGGGTAACTATAAAAATGAAAGTGGGGTCAAAGACTTCAACAGCAATGTATGGATGATTATAAAACGTTCAAATGCACGCTACCCGGAATTTTAGAAAAAAACAGCGTTAACTCGTAGTGATGAAAGCAACTAATTGAGAAATGATGGCGTTAATATCGCTATTGTTGGTTTTCCAAAGATTCTTCACTACACAAAAACCATGAATATATAAATCAAGATTTTTCAACTTCTTCAGACCTCGCTTAAGTCGGAAAAAGTCTTTCAGTAGTGAGAATTTGGATTCACACATGTTTTTACCAAGCGATACTA
>NZ_DBOLZL010000015.1:0-9322 GCF_059913585.1 Fervidobacterium sp. | reverse complement strand
AGAAGTCAAATATCAGAAAAACATCAGTAAATCAGATTATCTAGGAATGAAGAAAGTCTTTGGTAAAGGTATTATTGTTACACAAGAAACATCATTCAAAGATGAAGGTATTATCGGGATTCCTGCATGGTTGTTCTTTGGGTTGGTAGGGTAGGAAATGTAAGGAAAGTTTTTTGCAACATCTGGAAGACGCATACTCAATCGATTACGTTTCTCTTCGTGATTTATACAGTTCTTTTACTAAATACGACCGAGCGAATAAACAAAGAGGGGACAAGACGTCCCCTCGTTGCATTGTAAATTACTCATTTTTATCTTGAATAAGCAAAACTCGTATCACACCTATTGCGTTCAACTCTTTGGCAATTTCTTCACTGGCAGTGACGTATGTCGTGTTTGTATCAATCTCCTTTTTATCTTCAGGCAAATGTTCTATCAATTTTGCATTCTTATCATTTGCCAAAACGAACTCGGCCTCCTCCTTAGAAATTGTGATTATCATTGGTTTTCCGCAGTATTTATCTAAGTCTTTCGTCAAATCTTCTGAATTTTCGTCGAATCCATCGTCTATGATTCTGATTCTCGTTTTCAAAATTTTCAGATATTCATTAACTGGCGAATATCCAACTTCTGTATATACGATATTTTCACCTTTCATAAACACACATGTTGGTGTACCTTTGATTGAAAAGATTTTGAAAAGTTCGTTGTTTGTGTATTCCTTTCCCATGAACACGGTTTTGCTTGTCCCGCCGAGGATTCGAGCGAGCACAAAGTTAGCTCTTAAGAATTCTTGAACTGCAGGAGCGTTAAATACTTCATTTTCAAGCTTTTTACACCATCCGCACCCCGCCGAACCAAAATAAATAAGGAGTGTCTTTCCTTCGATAATTGAGAGTTTGTGAGCTAAGCCCAGGTCTTTGAACACATGTTGGTAGTTCAGTGCTCCGAACAAAAGAGTTGAGAAAATAAGAGCCGATAAGAGAAGTATCCGCAGTGTTTTTGCCATACGCTTATCCCCCCCTTGATAAACAAGATGATACAAAAAATTTTATCATATTTACACAAAGTAGATACATCTTTCTGGGTGATAGTGTGGAAAGAAGTTTGCAAAAACTCAAAACTGAATTCAAAATTCTTGTGGAAAGATTTATCGAACATTGCAAAGCTGCAGGCATTGAAGTGTTGATTTACAACACATACAGAAGGAAAGAAGAACAATATGCACTTTACTTACAAGGAAGAGCTCCACTTGAAGTTGTCAACAGTGCAAGAAAAAAAGCAGGAATGCCACCGATAAGTGAGAAGGAAAACAAGATAGTTACCATGCTCAAAGATTCACCACATTGCCATGGACTGGCAGTTGATTTCGTGCCATTGATAGATGGGAAAGCGGTATGGAATAATTATGCGCTATGGAACAAATGTGGAAAGATAGCTGAAAGTTTAGGGTTAGAATGGGGAGGAAGTTGGAAAGATTTCCCAGATTATCCACATTTGCAGATGAAAAATTGGAGAAGGTACGTAAAATAAAGGTCCAAAAAAGCCCATCCTTTAGGATGGGCTGAATTATTCTACCTTTGACTTCCAAGAACAAATCGCTTGATAAGAAATAAACAGCCTGGAATTTATCAATAGAAATGTCAAATTATCCAAAAGTGGTGATATAATATAAAATAGCAAAGATTCAAAATGTATAGAGAAACTTTGTAATTGAACATTGCAATTTGTGAAAAATCCAAAAGTTGCAATTAATAAGTAAGCAAGAGCTTGATTCTTCTTACTATTTTTCCATAATACGCACGGGTAAGTGGAGAACACAAATTAACACCGAGAATTAAAAACGTGAATTCAAGCGCTTTTACGGTCATTGATAAGTGAATAAAAAAACATAACAAACGTTCAAAAACCAAGTATTCATGCTAGAGAACATCGAAAATTACATCTTTTCACACCTCCAATTTTCCAAAAATCAAGAAATCAAGCTATGCTTCGCACTTTAAACAATGTCTAACTCTACTTTCTCTACCTATTGTTACAACCATATTTCAAAGTGAAAAGCAAGCGTAAAGCTAATATCTATGCTTACTTACTGAGGAACTTGTTGAATTACCCCCAGGGAATCAGTATGAATAAATGATTTAACGCAAGTGTTAGTCGCATTAAAACATTTTTCAGAGCATCTAACTTTGGGGGTAGGGAAAATCGCGTTCTGGAACATATCTATTTATGCGCATTCTGGAAGGCTACTCTTAGGAAGGAACTACTCTCTGAAAGAGATGGAAACACTAATGATGACACTATGTAAAAGGTTCCATGCTCTGGGTCTTAGGAAGGAACTACTCTCTGAAAGAGATGGAAACACTATCACCGCAACTGCCATCATCACAGCTGCTTTACTCATCTTAGGAAGGAACTACTCTCTGAAAGAGATGGAAACAGTTACAATCAACGCCATACATTCTCAAAAACATACAAACTTAGGAAGGAACTACTCTCTGAAAGAGATGGAAACCAGGAGCTTCATCAGCTCCTGATCTGACCAGCCTGACAAATCTTAGGAAGGAACTACTCTCTGAAAGAGATGGAAACACTCCCGGCTCTGGGTCCGGAAGTCCAGTTAAACCACCGTCTTAGGAAGGAACTACTCTCTGAAAGAGATGGAAACAGGGTTCTTCGTGATATGGTACTTCTCAATTAGTGTAAACACTTAGGAAGGAACTACTCTCTGAAAGAGATGGAAACATCCAGCACCACTTTTATGTCGATTGTCTTATTATCTACCACTTAGGAAGGAACTACTCTCTGAAAGAGATGGAAACGTGAGATCCCCATATACGATGTCGTATATGGGGATACCAGCTTAGGAAGGAACTACTCTCTGAAAGAGATGGAAACTATTAATAGCCGAGCTTACCTGATCAGCATAGTTCAACTCTTAGGAAGGAACTACTCTCTGAAAGAGATGGAAACATCTATCTGGTGAGGTGTCAAATTAATAAGTTTCGCCATTACTTAGGAAGGAACTACTCTCTGAAAGAGATGGAAACTGTCTCTGATTGAGAGTAATCTCCCGATAGCGTAAGATACCTTAGGAAGGAACTACTCTCTGAAAGAGATGGAAACTCATCTTCGTAATCTATAGGGAGTTCGTCTACTTCCCAAACTTAGGAAGGCACTACTCTCTGAAAGAGATGGAAACTATAATATTTATTGGATGGGGGGTGAGATTAACGAGTTTTCTTAGGAAGGAACTCCTCTCTGAAAGAGATGGAAACTACAAAACATACGCTCACACTCCTCTCATATACCAAATACCCTTAGGAAGGAACTCCTCTCTGAAAGAGATGGAAACTCTTGCTCTGACCAGCCCTCTAGACTAGCTGGTTCCAGACCGCTTAGGAAGGAACTCCTCTCTGAAAGAGATGGAAGTGCATTGAGGGGTATACTATTCTCGCTTTGTTCTAGGTAAGGAATTTTCCTTTGAAAAAGATGGTAATCAAAGGTGGCAGTTGAATGAGAGTAGAGGGTTGGGTGTGTTTGGCATTCATGTGTTTGTTTACTTTTGGTTTCTTTTTACGGAGGAATTTGAAAATCGTTGTTCTTACGCAGTTGCAAAGTGTATAATCTAAGAACGCAATTAGAAAATAAGGTTTTTCAAATTGACTGAAGAGTTGAAATCAATGCCGTGGCAATTGTGCCACGGTTTTGTTTTTTTTGCTCAAAGTTAAATTTAATCAAAGACCAAAAGGAAATGGTTTGTAATTCTTGTATTTATCAATGTTTTTGGAACCGAGTGTTTATGCCGATTTTGAATTTTTGGATAAAAGTAGTAAAATACATAGTGTGGAAAGATTATCTCAAAGGGGGTGTATAGGATGGAAAAGAAAAAGATGGTTATCAAGGAACTTACTGTAAAAAACTTTAGGAACTTTTCAGAGCACACAGTCCAGTTTAGTGATGGTATAAACGTTATCTATGGTCCGAACGGTTCAGGTAAGACATCTATTTTAGAAGCCGTTGCGTATTTGTCAAACCCCCGCTCTTTCAGAGGTGCAAGAGATTATCAAGTATTGAAAGTTGGAGAGAAGCATTTTGAAATCAAGGGTAGGATAATGAGCGGTGAAGAGAAACATACGATAGAGATAGTGTATGTGCAAGAGGGAGACAAGAAAGAAAAGGTAGCATATCTTGATGGCTCCAAGGTTAAGAGATTCAGAGATATTCAGGAGATATTTATCGCAATTCCTTTCAGTTTTAGGGATTATTCAATGGTAGATGGCGGACCGGCACAGAGAAGAGAGTTCTTTGATGAGATATTCTCGTTACTTGACCTGGACTACTACGAAACACTGCGAGCATATGAAAAACTCTTGGACGAGAGGAATGAGTATTTAAAGCAAGAATCCGAAATGATTGATAGAGAGTATTTGATTGAAACTGCTAAGGACTTGCAAATAATGGCGGATAAGATTGTGGAAAAAAGAGAACAAATGGTTCAAGAACTTTCCAAGTATTTAGATAAAACGTTCAAGATAGAATACAAGAGCGAGTTCAAAGGGAAGAATTTCTTAGATTACATCGACCAAGATATTGCTGAGCAAACAACAACAATAGGTCCACATTCGCAAGATGACTATTTGCTTTACTACAAAGACCTTCTCGCAAGGCATTATGCTTCAGAAGGTCAAAAACGTTTGTTGTATCTATCGATAGTGCTTGCGTTTAAGAAGCTCATAGAGGAGACGAAACATTACGAACCGGTATTCTTGTTTGATGAACCATTTAACGTGCTCGATACTCATCTTCTTGAAAGGTTCATATCAAATCTTTCAGGCCAGGTGATTATCGCTTCAATCACACCGCTTCTCGGTGCACACAACATAGGGTTAACGCTTGAGGAGTGAGTGAAGAAATGGAGATAGTGACACAACAATCATCCACGCTCGAAGCAATATTTAAGCAATTGTGCCCTAATTGTGGTGGAGATATATCTTCAGCAAGATTGGTTAAAGGGCTTCCTTGTGAGAATTGTTTGAAAGAAGACATCGAGGGCAAGGAAGCCCTTTGTCGTCTTAGCAATTTAAGAGGGCTTAGAGGATTTTGCAATTTGAACAAAGAGTACGAAGAATGGGAAAAGACATTTAGAAAATACGTGGGATTTGAACCGTGGGAGTTGCAAAAATTCTGGGCGAAGAAGCTGCTTTTGAAACGCTCATTCGCACTTTTAGCACCAACAGGTATTGGAAAGACTTCTTGGGGGTTTGCTTCGGCAATATATTTTGCAGAGCACAACAAAAAATCCTACATCATTCTTCCAACCAGGCTTTTGGTCCTCCAAAGCTATGAAAAACTAAAAGATAAAGTCCCGTCTGAGGATTTGTTGGTGATAGGGATAGAGGAATCGAAAAAGGAGAAGGACCAAAACAAAGAAAGACTTGCAAATGGTGAATTCAAAATCCTCGTGACTACTTCTATGTTTCTTTACAAAAATGTCGACCTTATTCCTCGTGATTTTAGTTTTATTTTTGTCGACGACGTTGATTCATTTTTGAAAACAGCGAAGAATATAGACAAGGCGTTGTATTTGTTGGGATTTGAGCCAAGGGATATTGAATTGACGATGAAGTATATAAAGATGAGGAGAAATGTGACAGAAGAGAACGCAGAGGAAATTAATTCACTACGAGAACAAGTTAAAAGAATTTCGAGAAAAGCAAAAGGTGTGATGGTTGTTTCATCTGCTACGAGTAATCCAAAGTCTGAAAGAATAAGGCTCTTCAAGGAACTTCTTTCGTTTGATGTTGGTCGTCCTGTTTTCTATCTGAGAAATGTTGAGGATGTGTACGAAGACGTTGGAACAAACCAAGCGATTTTGGATAGCATGCTCGTGGAGAAGATAAAACAATTCGGCTACGGTGGACTTGTATTTGTATCTTCCGATTATGGAAAAGAAAAAGTTGATGAATTAAAAGAACTTCTCAGCAAGCATGGAATTACAAGCGAAAGTTATGAGAATTTTTCAGAAGCAGTTTTGGAAAGGTACAAAAACGGAGAACTCCAAGTTCTTATTGGTATATCCTCATATAGAAACCCATTGGCACGTGGGTTGGATATTCCAGAAGTAATTCGCTACGCCATATTTTATGGTGTCCCCAAGATTGTTGTTAGCTTGGATTTAGAAGGGAATGTCAAACACATTCTCCTGGCTATTTCGACTTTGAGACCTTTGATAGCAAGGGATAAAGAGTTAGAAAAATGGACACCGACGATAGATAAATGGATGAAGGAACTAACTAAACTTGGAAATGTCGCAAATCCTCCGAAAGACCGTGTGGAGCAGTTGAGGGAGGAAATAAAAAAGTTCATTCTGTCTGAAGAGATTATCAAGAAAATAAACTCAGCAGATGATATTACACTAAGGCAGGAAGATGGAAAATGGTATTTGGTGGTTGCTGACGTCACAGGTTATCTCCAAGCTTCTGGACGCACATCGAGGCTCTTTGTTGGTGGTATTACAAAAGGGCTGAGCTACGTGCTTGTGGATGATAAAAAAGTCTTCAACAACTTGATTAGAAAGCTTCGCTGGTGGTTCAGTTCAGATGTGGTATTTAAGGAAGCGCAGAGTATAGATTTCACAACGTTGATAAAAGAGATAGATAACGACAGAGAACGTGTGCGCAAAAAAGAAGGTAGAAGAGACGATTTCTTAAAACCTGTCCTTGTTATTGTAGAGTCTCCTCACAAGGCAAGAACGATTGCAAACTTCTTTGGAAAGCCAATATCTCGCAGTCTCGAAGGTCACGAGTTGTATGAGGTCATCACAGAAGACAAATACGTCGTTATTACCGCATCGTTTGGTCATGTGTTTGATTTAAATAAAGAAGAAGGTTATTTTGGCGTTTTGGAAAGTTCTAACAATGGTCGTGGAAGGTATGTTCCTGTATATGAGACTATCGAGGGGAAAGAGAGCATTGTAAATGCTATTAGAGAGGCAAGCAAAGAATTCGAGCAGATACTCATTGCAACTGACCCGGACACAGAAGGTGAAAAGATTTCTTGGGATTTGAAGAATCTATGCAGTGTATATGCGAAAAACATCAAGCGAATGGAATTTCACGAGGTTACAAAGCGAGCGATTTTAAACGCGTTACGTGAGCACAGAGAAGTAGATGAAAATCTTGTCAAAGCGCAGGTTGTGAGAAGGATTTCGGATAGATGGGTAGGATTTGAACTTTCACAGCTTATCCAAAGACTTTTCGGACGCAGTAACCTGTCCGCCGGAAGGGTTCAGACACCTGTTCTTGGATGGGTGATAGAACGGGCGAAGGAAAGCCAGCAAAAGAAATACGTTGTAACAATCTCTAAAGATGGGTTGGATTTAAGGTTTGAATTTGAAGAGAAACACGAAGCAGAAAAGTTTTTCAACGAGATAAAGGTGGTCAAAGTAACAAAAGGCGAGGAAAAAAGAATAGAGAAATCACCTTTGCCACCTTACACCACGGATGTGATATTGAAGGATGCATCTGAGAAGTACAAACTCTCGGTTTCCAGAACAATGGAGGTGCTCCAAGATTTGTTCGAGCGAGGCTTTATCACTTACCACAGAACAGATTCAACAAGGGTTTCGGATTTTGGAATGAACGTGGCAAAGGAATATATTTCCGAAACGTTTGGAGAGGGGTTCTTCAAACCGAGAACATGGGGTGAAGGTGGAGCACACGAATGTATTAGACCAACCAGGGCGTTGGATATAGAGGATATCAAAGCGATGATTTACTCCGGTGAGCTTGAGGGATTTACAAAAGACCATATCGCGATATATGATTTGATATTCAAGCGCTTCATAGCTTCTCAGATGAAAAATGTCGTGCTCAAAGGTTACGATGTGAAATTTGAGGTTGTTGATAAGACCCAGGAAGTGGAAGTGTATGAAGAGATAGTTGAAGAAGGTTTTAACAAAGTCTTTCCAATTAAGCTCGTAAGAATTCCACAAGGAACGATAGAAGTATCAGCTAACAAATTCATGCGTGCCATTCCAAAGGTCTATCCGTTCACGCAGGGCTCACTTGTTGAAGAAATGAAAAAACGCGGGCTTGGAAGACCATCTACATATGCGACAATAGTGAGTAGATTGCTTGAAAGAGGGTATGTGATAGAGAGAAACGGATACTTACTACCCACAGCTCTTGGTGAGAAGGTATACAACTTCTTCAATTCAGATAAAGAAAAGTTCAAATTTGTCAGCGAAGATTTCACGCGCGAATTAGAAGTACTGATGGACAAAGTTGAAAGTGGTGAAGAAGATTACCAGCAAATTTTGAGAGGTTTAAAAGCAGAGTTGGAGAAGATATAGCGAGTTAGCAAAAGATTAAGATAGGACATGTTGTGAATATGGGTATGTTAATCATATATCGAGGTATAGTCGTGAGAATATCAAACGAACTCTTAAGAATTGGTTTTGCCGTTATCTTTTTCTTCTTTCTTTTATTACCAGTATCCTCGGAACCGTATCGATGGGAGATAAAGTTGGAAATAGGATTAAGCAATTTGAATTACCAGTTCAGAAGGTATGTGGAGAAGTTTGTAATGGAATGTTCGAAAGAGGGTATAAGTGTTTGGATTTACAGTACTTACAGGTCAAGGGCTGTTCAAAAAGCTTTGTACGCTCAAGGTCGTGAGCCGTTGGAAGTTGTGAATTTGCTAAGGCAAGAAGCAAAGCTTGAGCCTATTGATGAGAGAAAGAATAGATATGTGGTTACAAAACTGAGGGTGTCAGCACATAACTACGGTTTTGCAGCAGATTTTGTGCCTGTTGTTGATGGTAAACCTCAGTGGTATAACGATGAACTTTGGCTAAGGTGTGGATGCATTGCCCTCAATTTAGGTATGGAATGGGGCGGGATGTGGAAAGGATTCGTTGACAAGCCCCATATCCAAATGAAAAATTGGAGGAAAGTGGCAACATTTAATCATTTGGAGAGATTGGTAATAGAATAGATATTTATGACTTATCCCGGTTAGAGCCGGGATTTTTTATTTTTGTTAGATATATGATAAAATAATAGTAAGCACTACGAACTAATCTTGGGGGTGTTTTCTGTGGAAAGGATTATGCTGGAAGATTTGCTCAAGTTCAAATTTGTCTCAGGCTTGGCGGTTTCTCCAAATGGCGAAAAAGTGGCTTTCGTTGTCCATGAGATGAACAAAGATGAAAATGGTTACAATTCCAACATATGGCTTTATAACACCACCACAGGGTCTCTATCGCAACTTACCTCATCAAATCGGGATAACTCTCCAATTTGGTTGGATGATTCGA